>CAZHIK010000123.1:0-9613 GCA_964532635.1 uncultured Enterobacterales bacterium | reverse complement strand
GATCTGGTGATCGTCGGGGCGCGGGGCGATCGGGAGCTGGCCTGGCCTGGGATGGGCGGCACCACGGTGGAGCGTGTGGTCAAGCAGCTCGAGACCCGCGCCCTGGTGGTCCCCCAGGACCAGGGAGAGCTCACCGGGATCCTTCTCAGCTACGACGGAAGCGCAGGCTCGGCCAAGGCGCTGAGGGCCACGCGCCACCTCCTGCAGTTCGTGCGCGTCCCGGTCCACGCGGTCCACGTGGCTGAGGGTCGCATCGAGCGCGATCCCCTAGCGGATGTACAGGTCCACCTCGAAGGGCTGGGGGCCGAGCTACACATGCACCGCGTCAAGGGTGAACCAAACGAGGCCCTGGTGGCCGCTGCCAGCGAGCACGGCTGCAACCTGATCGCTCTGGGCTACCGGGAGCGCAGCATCATCGGCGATGTGTTCCTGGGGCGGGTCACCGAGTGGTTGCTGCGCTATGTCCCGGTAGCGCTGCTCGTGTCGCGCTAGACCGCCCTACCGCCAGGCCCGCCCATGCAAGCCCGCCGCTTCACCCGCTTGATCGACCGGCTCACCCTGGCCGGCCATCCCGCGAGCGAGGCGCTGATCGACCGCGGCCTCCGCACCGGCACCCGGAGACTGGGACGCGCTGTAGGAAGGCTGGTGCGGGCGATAGCACCGCAGATCCAACTGCAACGCCTCGGTGAGGCCTTCGATGAGGGCCTCGAGGACAGCAAGGCGTCACCGACCCCGCAGGGGCGGGTGCTGCACTTCCCCGGCCGCTGCTGATCCGGAGCCAAGGGTTCATGCCCCCCACTCCGCCGCCGCGCTTCCACCCACAGGCCGCAGACGTCCTGCGCGAGGCCATCTCCGAGGCCGGAGGAATCGAGGTGTTCGCCATCGGCAACGCCGACAGCGGCGGACGGGTGAGCGACCTCGAGATCCACGCCCGCGGCAACCAACACGCGGTCACCGCACTGTTCCAACGAGTGCGACCAGGCCAGGTGGTGATCCACAACCACCCTTCCGGCGTGTTGCAGGCCTCCGATGCCGACCTGAGCCTGGCCTCCCACTACGGCGAACAGGGTGTGGGATTGGTGATCGTGGACAACGACGTGAGCCGGGAGCTGTGGGTGGTCGAGCCACTGCGTCGCGAAGCCGCTCCGGTGGACGATGCCGAACTCGCGCGCTTCTTCGAGCGCGGCCTGGCTTCGGCGGTCGAGGATCACGAGCACCGCCCGGGCCAGCTCGTGATGGCCCGCGAGGTGGCGGAGCGGCTAAATCGAGGGGGCATCCTGGCCGCCGAGGCCGGCACGGGCACCGGAAAGTCCCTGGCCTACCTCGTGCCCGCCGTGCTCTGGGCCACGGCCAACGAGGAGCGGGTGGTGATCTCCACCTACACCAAGGCCCTGCAAGACCAGCTTGCTGGAAGCGACATCCCGCAGGCCCAGGCAGCGGGCCTGCAGTTCGAGTGGGCCCTGGTGAAGGGCCGCGGTAACTACCTGTGCCGGCGCAAGCTCCAGGACGCTTCGAGAGAGCAGGACGACGAAGAGCAGGGAGAGCAGCTGGTGCTGCTGCGCCGCATCGCGGCCTGGGCCGAGGTGTCCCCAGAGGGCAGCCGGGCCGACCTGGCCTTCCCCGTGGCCGGCGAGCTGTGGGAGCGCGTGGCCTCGGACCGCAACCAGTGCCTGGCAGCCCGCTGTCCCCACTTCGAGCGCTGCTTCTACTTCGAGGCTCGACGGCGCGCTGCCGGAGCCCACGTGGTGGTGGTCAACCACAGCCTGCTGCTGGCCGACCTGGCCATCAAGCGCGACGCCGGGGGCCGAGGTGTGCTGCCCAGCTACGGCCGCGTGATCATGGACGAGGCCCACCACGCCGAGCAGGCCGCCACCTCGGCCGGCACTACACGGGTCACGGCCCTGGCCATCCGGCGGGCGCTGGTCCCCCTGCTCCCCGGCCGCCGGCGGCGGCGCGGAGCCCTGGGACGCATCGCCGAGCGCTGGGGGGGCCTGGCCCAACAGGACGAAGGCCTGCGCGATGCCATCGCCACCGGCTGCCGCGCGGTGGAGCACCTCGCCCGCGAGCTGATGGAGGCCGCGCCCACCTGGCTCGAGGAGCTGGCCTTCGCCACAGGCCTCGAGGACCAGCCCGTCTCCCTGGAAAGGGCCGCCGCCCCGCCCGCTCCCAGCGACCTGGACTGGGACCCAGAGCGGCGCCCACCCACGCCGGAGGAGCTCCCGGGCCCCTGGAAGGCCCCCCTGGAGCTGCTGGTGGAACGCACGGCCGAGACCGCCCGCGCCATCGGGGCCCTCGAGAAGCACTTCCTGGACATCGAGGTCGAGCCCGACGAGCTACAGCCACTGCTCGACCTGCGCCAGGGCCGCCTGCGCCTGGCCTCCCAGGCCGCCGCGGCTCGGGCCTCCCAGGAGCACAGCCCGGACTTCTGTCGCTGGGTCGAGCCCGACGGCAGACGGATCCGAGCGGCCCTCTGCCGAGCCCCCATCGACGTGGGCCCCTTCCTGAACTCCACCCTCTACGCTTCCACCCGGACCCTGGTGCTCACCTCGGCCACGCTGGCCGTGCGCAACTCCTTCGGCTTCACCCTCGGTCGGTTGGGACTGGAGCCTCCCAGCCCGGACACCCCGCCGGTCGAACAGCGGCGCTGGACCTCCCCCTTCGACTTCGCCTCCCAGGTGCTGCTGGGCCTTCCCCGGGACATCCCACCCCCGGGGCAGCCCGAGCACGACACGGCCGCGGCCGAGGTCATCATCCAAGCTCTCGAGCACGCCCGCGGCGGGGCCTTCGTGCTCTGCACCAGCTTCGCCCAGATCGAGCGGCTGGCCGACCTCGTGGAGCGGTCCCTGGGCACCCGCATGGCCATCTTGCGCCAGGGTCGGTCCGGGCGCTTCCAGCTCCTCGCCCGCTTCCGAGAGGATCCCGACAGTGTGCTGTTCGGCACCGCCTCCTTCTGGGAAGGTGTGAGCGTCAAGGGGGACGCGCTGCGCATGGTGATCATCCCTCGCCTACCCTTCGGCGTGCCCACCGAGCCCATCACCGTGGCGCGCCACGCCCGCCTCCGGGCGGGGGGCCTCGATCCCTTCCGGGCCGACACTCTCCCACGCGCGGTGCTCCGTCTCCGCCAGGGCTTCGGGCGCCTGGTGCGCGGCCACCAGGACCGAGGCGTGGTGCTCATCCTGGATCGTCGCCTTCACGACCGCTGGTACGGACGCCAGTTCCTGGCCGCCCTGCCACCGGCCACCCGGGCCACCGGACCGTCGCGGGTGGTGCTGCAGCGGGTGGCGCGCTTCTACCAGGCCCCGCCCGCGTGATATCAGCCTGCATGCCCCCCAGCCGGAGGTCGAGCATGGCAGGACAGAACAAGCGCGACGACGAGCCCGCCGATCGCTACGACGGCGAGCGCCGCCGCGAACGCCACGAGGGCCGCCTGCGGGACTTCGCCCGCCGCATCCTCGCCGAACGCCCCCCCAGGGAGCGCGACAGCGAGCACGACACCGAGCGCGAGGGCTACGTCCCGCTCGAGGTCGCCAAGGACGCCATGGCCTCCATCCTCGAGACCGGCGATCGCGCCAAGACCGAGATGGTGCGCATGGTGGCCCGCGAGGTACGCCACTACCTGGACGAGCTGCAGCTGGTGGAGGGCATGGAGCACATGCTCCGCAACTACAGCCTGGAGATCCACGCCAGCCTCAGCCTCGAGCCCAAGCCCGACTCCGAAGCCGAGCACGAGACCAAGGTGGAGGTGGAGGCCAAGCCCAAGGCCAAGCGCAAGCGCAAGGCCAAGAAGGACGAGCCCGAAGAAGAGACTGTCGAGGCGGAGATCGCCAGCGAAGAGGGGGAGGACTAGCCCCTATTCCTGGATCTGTGCCGGCTTGAGCCTCACGAGCACCCCGTCTTCCCGGGCAAGCTTGCGCAGGGCGAGCATGTCGATCTCGCTCAGGTTGTTCAGGATACCCTCGAGCTGCCCGGTGCTGCCGTCGAGCTTGGCCACCAGCTCCCGTGCCTCACCCATGGTGACCGTGGCTTCGTCAACCAATCCGGGAGCCTGCTCGGCGGCGTCGGCCAGAGGGCCAGCGGCACGCTCGAGCTCGCTCAGCAGCGCGTCGCCCCGGTCGAGCAAGGGCTCGAGCTCAGCTGTCAGGCCGCGGATCTCGGCCACCGCCTGCCGGCCTTCGGTGACCAGCGCTGGAGCCTGATCGCTGGCCTCGCGCAGGTTGTGCAGCATGGCCTCGGTGTCGGACAGCATGCGCTCGACCCGCTCGGGATCGTCGGCCAGAGCGTCGCTGAGCACACCCATGAGCTCGGCCATTTGATCCGGGTCCATGGCCGCCACCAGGGGGCCCATGGCGTTGACCATCTCGTCGATCTCGACCTGCCCCTCCGTGATCTGGATGGTGTCGCCCTCGGCGAGCACGGTGCCCTGGGCGGCGCCGGGCACCAGCTGGACGTACTTCTCCCCGAGCACCGAGCGCGCGCGAATGGCGGCGCGGGTATCTCGTCGTCGAGCACCAGCTCCATCCTGGCCTGGTTGTCCTGGACCCAGATGCGGTCCACCGTGCCAACGTCCACGCCGGCCACGCTCACGACCGCCCCCTCCACCACGCCTCCGGCGTGCTCGAAGACAGCCTGGACCCGGTAGGTCCCAGCCTGCATCCGGAACGCTCCCACCTGCACGGCGAGGTAGGCCAGGATGCAGAGGGCCACCAGCAGCAGGGTGCCTACAGCCAGCTCGTGCTTCCGGCGCTGCCCACTCACCGCGCACCTCCGGCCCGCAGCTCCGCGAGCCACGAGGTGTCGAGGTTGCGACGCAGGAAGTCTCTCACGATGGGATCGGGGGAAGCGAGGATCTGCCGGGTGGGACCGAACTGAACGAGCCGGCCCTCGTATAGCATCCCGATGTGGTCCGCGACCTTCACGGTGCCCACGATGTCGTGGCTGATGACCACGAAGGTGATGCCCAGCCGGCGCTTCATGTCGATGATCAGCTCGTCGATGGCCTCGGAGGTGAGCGGATCCAGGCCCGAGTTGGGCTCGTCGAAGAGGATGATCTCCGGCTCCATGATGATGGCGCGGGCCAGGCCCACGCGCTTGCGCTGACCCCCGGAGAGCGAGGCGATGCTGCGATCCGCGAAGCCCGGCAGCCCGACCCACTCGAGCTTCTCTTCCACCAGGCGGCGGCGCTCGACGAGGCCGAGGGACTTGCGGTGGTGCTCGAGCGGGAAGCCGACGTTTCGGCCCACGCTCAACGAGTCGAACAGGGCGCCGTCCTGGAACAGCATCCCCATGCGGCTGCGCAGAGCGTACAGCTCGCGCTCCGATGTAGCGGCCACGTCCTGGCCGAAGACCCTCACCTGTCCGCGGTCGGGTCGCAGCAGCCCGATGATGTGCTTGAGGAGCACGGACTTGCCCGTGCCCGAGGCGCCGATGATGGCTGTGGTCTGGCCGGCGGGGATGCTCAGGTGGATGTCGTGGAGCACCGCGGTGCCACCGAAGGCCTTGCACACGCCCTCGAGCTCGATGACCGGCGTCGGCTCGATGGCCCTATCCATAGAACAGCTCCGACAGGAAGTAGTTGAGGAAGACCACCACCACACTCACGGAGACCACAGCGCCGTTGGTGGCCTTGCCCACGCCCTCGGGCCCTCGGCCCGCCTCGAAGCCGAAGAAGCAGGCCACCAGCGCGATGATGATGCCGAAGCACAAGCCCTTGGTCATGCAGTAGATGAAGTCCATCCCTTGGATGCCCTCGCGGGCGAACTCGACGAAGACCGCACCGTTGAGGCCCAGCTGCCAGACGGTGACAAGGTAGGCGCTGAACAGGGTGGCGTAGATGGCGATGATGGTCAGCGCAGGCAGCACCAGCACGATGCCCAGCAGCCTGGGCAGGATCAGGTACCACATGGGATTGACGGCCATGGCCTCGAGGGCGTCGATCTGCTCGCGGATGCGCATCACCGCAATGTGGGAGGCCATCTCGGTGCCCGCCTTGGCCGCGATCATGGCCGCGGCGATCACCGGCGCCATCTCCCGGATTCCGGCGGTGGAGACGAACATACCCACGAGGCGCTGCCCCCCCAGGGGCGCGAAGGCGTTGTAGCCCTGCAGCGCCAGGTTGGTGCCCACGAAGGCCGAGATGATCAGCAGCACGGGCAGGGACTTGACCCCGATGCGGTAGGCCTCGGCCATCACCATGCCGGGGGGGGGCGGCCGCCTCCATGACGCCTGCACGAAGGCACCGAGGAACAAGCCGAAGCGACCGAGACCCGTCACGAAGCTCACGGTGCCATCCCCCCGAAGAAGGCCGAGGTCAGCAGGTAGTTGGCCGCAATGAAGATCAGGATGGTGTAGACCACCGTGTCGTTGACGGCTCGCCCGACTCCCGCGGCCCCACCGCGGGTGTTGTAGCCGAGGTAGCAGGCCACCACGCCGATCAGCGCTCCGAAGACCGTGGTCTTCATGACTGTTCCCCAGACGTCGGCGGGACCGGTGAGGTTCCACATCTCAGCCATGAAGACGCCGTGGGACTCTCCCTTCATGAGCACCGCGGTGATCCAGCCGCCCACGATGCCGGAGACACAGCCCATGAGGTTGAGCACCGGACAGGCGATGGTGAGGGCCAGGACGCGAGGAGCGGCGTGAAAGGCCAGGCTGTCGACCCCCATCACGTCGGTGGCATCCAGCTCTTCCTTGATCCGCATCGCGCCCAGCTCCGCCGCGAAAGAGGCGCCCCCCTGCGCGGCCACCAGGGTGCTGGCCATCACCGGGGAGAGCTCACGGATGATGGCTGCAGCCACGAAGGGCGACAGCAAGCGCTGGCTCGAGTACATGGCGAAGATCTCGAGGCCCTGCAGGGACATCACCATGCCGAAGGGGAAGACCACGGCGATCACAGGGAGCATGCAGCGCATGATCACCGTGTCGAGCTGAGCCAGGAAGGAGCGCAGCGGCACCCGCAGCGTGGCGGTTGCCCACACCACCCGCGCTGCGAAGATGCCGATACGGCCCAACAGCTCCAAGGTGGCGACCATGAGTCCTCGCAGAGATCCCGTGAGCGCGCGGGGGCGGTCGCGCGCGCCCGCTCCGGTTAATCCCCCGGGTCAGCCCTTGCGAGCCAGCACGACTCGGAGCAGCCATGCCGCGTCCCCTCACCGTCCCCGCATTCCTCATCGCACTCATGCTGCCTGCCACCGCGGTGGCGGAAGACGCCTGGGCAACCCGAGACGCCCAGGCCCTGCGCTGGCCCGATGCAGAGCAGACCAGCCTCGATCTCGAGTCCGGCGACAAGGTCACTGTGGTCTACCGAGCCGACGGCATGGTGCGTGTGCGCAAGGGCGCCGACTTCGGCTGGGTGCCCGAGGACGCCCTCACCGATCAAGACCCCACCCCCGAGCCCGCCGCAGCCGATCCCTGGGAGATCCCCGACATGCCCAGCCTCGAGATCCCTGGTCGAGGCAAGGCCCCCGCTGTGGCTCCGGCTCCCGACGCCGCTCCTGCGGCCCCCGCTGTGCCGCCTCCCGAGTCGGAGTGATCCACAGGGAGTGATCCACAGACATCCGGAGGCTCGCCCTCCGGCCCGGCAGCGATGCTCAGTCCAGTGCGGTCGCGGGCTCTGGCACGGGCTCGTCGATCTCGAACACCGTGACGCCCACGGTGGTGCTGCTGGCCCCACGGCTGGTCCAGACCACCATCAGCACCGGAGCGCCCTCGGGCTCCGCCTCGGCGACGAGCCCCCGGCAGGGCACCGCCGGAACGGGCAGCACCCCGCGTCCCACGAGGGTGCCATCGCGGGAGACCAGCACCTCGGGTGCGGCCATAGGCGCACGTCGCTGCACGCGGACCTGCTCGAGGCGCCCGTCGCCCCCCATGTCGCCTCGGACGAGGACCTCGCCGCTGATGACCGCGGGCTCCTGCGCCTGCTCGGGCTCCCGGACGCAGCCGTGGCTGAGCACCTCGTAGTCGTCGAGGCTCTCGGGTACCTGGGATACGGCGTCGGGGTCCAAAGGCTCGATGGCGGGGCGCCCCTGGACCGTGGGATTGCCCACCAGCAGCTGCCCGGGCCGGAACAGGACCAGGCCGTCGACCGCAGTGATGGAGGCCCGCTGGCGCAGCTCGGGCACTGAAGCCTCCTCGGCGCGAGCGAGGCCAAGATTGAGGAACAGCGCTCCGGCCAGGGCCGGCGGGAGGGTGCGCAGGGCTGTGTTGGCTACGAGGCGCAACTCGACTCCGTCTCTGGCGGTTTCAACCCGCGAGGACGGCTGCTTATCCCACGCCAGCGAACGCAGCCCGTACGCCGAAGTAACGCGCGGATCAGGCGGCAGAGCGGAACAGCGTCAAGGCGATGGCCAGCGCAACGACGGCGCCGACGGCCAGCTCGGTCATGCCGGGCATGGACTCTCCGGGGAAGGCAGGTTGACCTTGACATGGACCTGACAGGTTCGCCACAGCTTTGTTCGAGTTTTTCGTGGACCAGGACACTGGCCCCGCACAGCAACGGTGAGCAGGCTCGCTCCCACCCGACCGAACCCCGGGATAGGGGGCCCCTCCCTGGTTCCCGACGGAGAATCCGTGACCGATACCGCCGATGGCCGCCTGCGCGTCCACGTGCTCGCCTCGGGCTCGAGCGGCAACTGCATCTACGTCGGAGACGGGGCGAGCGGGCTGCTCATCGACGCGGGCATCAGCGCCAAGCAGGTCCTGCTGCGCATGGCCGACAGCGGCCTGGCCGATGCCCCCATCGACGCCGTGCTGCTCACCCACGAACACCGAGACCACGTCCAGGGCGCTCGGGTGCTCGCCAACCGCCTCGAGCGGCGCTTCGGACGGTTGGTGCCCTTCCTGGCCACCCCCGGTACCGCGGCCAACATCCCCAAGCCCAACCGGCCCGCGGGCCTCGACCAGTTCCGACCGGAACTCACCTGCTCCATCGGCGCGTTCGGGATCCAGGCCTTCTCCATCCCCCACGACACCGCGGAGCCAGTTGGCTACCGCATCGAGCTGGACGGCTGGGCCGTGGGGATCACCACCGACCTGGGACGCCCCACCGCCACGGTGGAGCACCACCTGGCCGACGTGGACATCGCAGTCATCGAGTTCAACCACGACCTGAACATGCTGCTCGAGGGTCGCTATCCCTGGTGGCTCAAGCAGCGGGTGCAGTCCAGCCACGGCCATCTCAGCAACGAGCAGGCCGCGGGGCTGGTGGAGCGGATCGTTTCCCCTCGCCTGCGCCACCTGGTCCTCGCACACCTCTCCCACGAAAACAACCGCCCCGCCCGGGCGCGGGCAGCCGCCCACGCCGCCCTGGCACGCAGCCGAGCCGCTGACCACGTTCAGGTCACGGTCGGCGACCAGACCCACCCCATAGGGGTCACCCTGGAGTCACCATGAAGATCGTTGCCATCGTCGGTTCCCTCCGCGAGACCTCGAGCTCCCGCTACGCTCTGCGCATCGCTACCCTCGGCGCCCAGAGCGCGGGCGCCACCATAGAGTGGCTCGACCTGCGCGACATGGACCTGCCCCACTGTGACGGCCGCAGTGATGTGGACAGCTACGGCGCCGACGTCCAGCGAATGGTCGCACAGGTGCGCAGCGCCGACGCCCTGCTGGTGGGTTC
>CAZHIK010000122.1:0-13527 GCA_964532635.1 uncultured Enterobacterales bacterium | reverse complement strand
CTGGCCGACCCGCAGCGACAGCGGCGGCAGTTTCTTGAGAACCCGGATGCCTTCGCGGTCGCGATCCAGATGTCCGTACAGCGGCAGCACGATCCGCACGTCGTGTCCCCGGCCGGCCAAGGCACCCGACAGGGCCGCCGTGACGTCGGCCAGACCCCCGACCTTGGCAAAGGGGGCCAGTTCGGCGCTCACCATCAGGATATTCACGTCCCCTCCTCTTCTCGACCGAGGTCACCGGCGGAGAACGCGCGCCCATCGTCGCTCCACGACAAAACAACCGGAGACTCCGGGCTCGCCCGCTGCACAAAGCGCCAGGTGGAGAGCTGGCGCTTTCCGGTCGCCAACGGCGACATCGCAGGTCACCTACGCCTTCACGCCCAGCGCAAAGGATGAGGCTTCGTCGGTGGCCCGAAGCATCGGTGGCACTGGCGAGCGCACACCAGGAACCGAGCAGGTACACGTCACGCTCGGAACCTCGAGTCATCCCCATCCGACGTGGCATTCCTTCCCGACGCGTTCAGCGAAGAGCTCCCCATCGTCCTGGACTGCTACCGCTCCCGCCTCGAGGTCCGGCCGGACCTCGCGGGCCTGGCTTCCCCCCCGCGGTGTCCGAGGGGGTCGACGCCTACGTCCCCCTAAACACACCATTGAACGGACATTTTCTGTCCACCACAGCGCTTGACCGGACGGATGGTGGGGATACATTCAATGGGTGACACCAATGCTGGAAAACCGTTCCAAAAGGCGCGATATGCGTCAACGCCACCCCTGCGCGCGCTCCCGGCGCCGGCCCGAGTCCGAGCGCCCCTGGCTCGACGGCTGGGTGGGCCTGGACCCGGTGCCGCCGGCGATGGTCGAGCCCACTGGGTTGGGCTCTGCGGAGCGCCAGGCCGAAGCCGAAGCACTGCTGGGCACCATGGCGGATCTGTCCGAAGCCGGCAACGCCTTGATGCTCCGCATCGCCCGACTGTGCGCGTGGATCAAGACCGCCGACCCCGCCGACTGCGGCTACCCCTCCCATCGCTCGCTGTTCCGCGAGTGCGTCGGCATCGGTGACTCCTGGCTGCGGGATCTGATCCGCCTGGTGGAATCCGACCTGACCTTGGTGCTGGCCGCAGTCTGTCGCAACAAGATCCCCATGTCCGTCGCGGTGCTGGCTCCGGGGGCCATCGATACCAACGACCAATCCGTCTGGCTGGGCTGGGCCATGGCGGGGGGACGTCGGGGGCAGCCCCGGCGGCCGGTCGGGCGCAGGTCGCGGCCTGCCACCGTCCGCAAAGTGTCCCTCGAGCGCTCCGAGCTTCGAGACATCCATCGCGCCCGAGATCTGGCCCGCCTGCTCGCCGGCCGGCCCATCGCCAATCCCGTCGCCGATGCCTTCATCCTCGACAGCTGGCGCGACGGGGTTCCCGGTGATCGGCTCATCGCCCGGGCCAAGGAGGATCCCCCCGTCCCACCCGAGCGCAAGCCCCCCGAGTGGTGCGGCCTGCCCGATCCCGCCACCCCCATCCTGGGGGCCTGGGTCACCCCGCGAGATCTTCCCCACGCCCTGCGCCTGCTCGAGCGGGCCCAGGTGACCCAGCGCAGCCGGGTGGTGCTCCTCGGCCAAGCATTCGACATCACCGCCCGCCACAGCCTCCACTACGAGATGGGCTTCGACTCCCTGCGCGACCTGGCCGCCACCGGGCTGAACATCTCCGTGCGCCAGCTCGAGCGCCACCGCGCCCTGGCCCACGAACTGCGCGTGCTGCCCGAACTGGCTGCTGCCATCGACAGCGGGCTGGATCTGGCCCGAGCTCGGCTCATCGCCTCCATCGCCGAAGAATCCACCGTCGACGACTGGCTCGACATCGCACGCCACACCGGCATTGCTGAATTGCAGCGGGCCGTGAAGCTGGCGGGTCGGCCCGGCGGCTCCGCGGTCGCCGCGGCGGTGGTTCAGCGCTACCGCCTGGCTATCGATGTGGCTCACCAAGTCGTGGGGTCCGAAGCCACCGCGACAGAAATCGGCAGCACCACCCGGCTGCTGGTGGCGGTCTACGCGGCCTGGCAGCCGGATCAGGTGCCTCTGTACGACCGGGTGCATGTGGATCTGCCCGAAGCCGCTCGGTGGTTCCTCGAACAGGTGAAGATCGAGCGTCAATACGGGTTCGGCAGGGTGAAAGAACGCGACAGGTATACGTGCAGGAACCCCGAATGTGGGTGTCGCTCCCTGCGGGTCCAGGCCCACCACATCGTGTTTCGGCAGGACGGTGGGGGTGATGATCTCGACAATGGGATCACGCTCTGCCCGGTGTGCCATCTCCGCCTGGTCCACACCGGGCGGATCTCGGTCTCCAGGGCGGGCTCCGCCCTGGTGTGGCGCTATCCGGGGCGCATGGTAGTGGCGCTGTGATCAGGCTCTGCCCCGGCTCCACCCTCGCCCGAGCGCCCCCGCCACCAGGTGCGCCAGCCGCAGCGGCTCCGGGATGTTCCCGTACACCGCCGTGTCCCGCACCAGCCGCTCCGCCTCGGCCCGGGTCAGCCCCGCCCGCTGCACCCACAGCGTCCCGCAGGGCTCCATGGGCCCCGCCTTCTCGATCAGGCGCCACTTTCGTCGCCCGCCGGGCACCCGCTCCAGCAGCGCCAAACGCACCGCATCCATGTCCGGCTCACGGCGCGCCACCACCAGCACGGGCACCCCCAGACGTTCCGCGAGATCGTGCACGTCCACCACGTTGAAGCCTCCCAGTGCGATGCCCTGCAGCAGCACCGCCTGCACCTGATCGACGAAGGGGCCGTCTTCCACCATCCGGGCCAGCCTCTCCGCGGCGTTGGCTCCGTCCCGCCGCACCCGGCCTCGCACCAGCCCGTCCACCCTGGCCCCCGTCATCACCACGCCCACGACCGCTACATCTCCGCGGTGCTCTCGTGCAAAGGGGGCGTCGTCCACGCCCAGCACACGCCCAAAGCTGCGGCAGCGGCCGTGGGGAAGCTCGGACTCCATGACACTCCTCGGTGGGAATCGTACCGAGCATAGCCGAGCGCCGGATCCAGATCGCCCTCAGCCTCCACTACCAGAGTGTCGACCGACGCTTGTCGGTGGTCCTCCTTCGAGCGACACTCCTCCTGCCCACCGCGTCCAGAGGTCTGCCATGCGCAACGCCATCCTCGTGGCCATCGCCCTCGCCATCCCCGCCACCGCTTCGGCCTTCCCGCTGTTCGACAAGGCCTGGACCGAACGCCTCGTGAAGCGAGAGCTCCCCGACTACTACGCCTGGCTCGAGACGATCGAGGATCGCGACGAAGAGCGCTACGAGCGGCTGCTGCTGGGCGCCCGCACCAAGATCATGACCCGCGAGGCCCAGCCCGAGCTGTACGAGGCCTGGCTCAACCACTTCTACGCCGGTGAGCACTACCGCTCCCTGATGCAGACCTGGCGAGCCGATCCCGCCAACCAGACCGACGAACATCGCCTCGAGCTCATCTCGGCCGCTGAAGACCTCCACATGGCAGTGATCGAGCTGTGGGACGCGCGCCTGTATTCCCTCGAAGCCCAGGCCGAGCAGACACGGCTGCGGATCGCCGACCACGAGATCAACTACGACGTCTACGCCCTCGAGACAGTCGACCGTTCCGTCGGCCCAGCCCTCGAAGACTAGCCCAGCCGATACACCGTAGTGGGACGCAACCACAGGCCCCGGCAGTCGTTGTCCGCCGGGGCGTCGTAGGTGGCCACCGCCTCGAGCTCATCCGCGACCAGGAAGCCACGGCCAGGATCGCCCACCAACACCTCCACGCCGTCCGCAACCAGGTCCCGGAACCAGGCCAACACCCGGCGGGTCAGCTCCGCGTCGTAGGTCATGTCCCCGGCGAGCACCAGCTCAGCGTCCACCGCCGTGCCCACCAGATCGTGGATCTCACAGGCCAGCTCCAGATCGTTCGCCCGCGCGTTCAGCGCGCAAGCCGCTCGGCAGACTGGATCGATGTCCACCGCCAGCACACTCGCCGCGCCGGCCCGTGCCGCAGCCAGGGCACCGATGCCGCAGCCCGCACCGAAGTCCAGAACCCGGCGCCCGCGGACCAGCTCGGGTCGATCCAACAGCAGGCGAGCCAGAGCCTGCCCTCCGGCCCAGGCGAATCCCCAGAAGGGCTCGTCCACCCCCAACAGCTCGAGGTCCTCGGGGGTCGAGCGCCACCAGGGGCAGTCCTCCGTCACCAGGTGCAGTCGCAGCTCGGGACAAAGCCAGGGGCTCACCAGCCGGGTGTTGTCGAGCACCAGGCGCTCTGGATCGGGAAAAGGATCGATGAAGCAGGTCATGCAACGGCCACCCGGGTGGTTCTCTTTGCACCCCTGGGCCCCATCTGGCAAGATGGCCCCCTGCCCCCGGAGGACTCATGCGCCCGATCACGCTCGCTCTGCCCCTCGCCCTGCTCCTCGCTCTGCCCATGATGGCCTGCGGTGACAAGGAGGACACGGGCCCCAGCACCGAAGGCGACACCGACACCGACGCTGACGGCGACACCGACACCGACACCGACACCGATGCCGACGCCGACACCGACGCCGACGCCGACGCCGACACCGACGCCGACGCCGATCCCGACGCCCCCGTGATCGAGACCGCCGAGGCCTGGTGCGCCGAGACCGGCTCCGGCGACAAGTTCTACCAGTGGATGGCCAACTGCACTGTCAGCGATCCACAGGGTTCCGACACCATCGCCTCCTTCGACATGGACTACAACCTGGTGGTGGCCTCCACCGGCGGCAGCGACGTGGCGACCTACTACCTGGTCTGCAACGAAACCGGCGACTGCTCAGCCAGCTTCCGCGAGGACGAGAACAGCGTCCTGTGCGCCAACGCCGGTGACTACGACTTCACCTTCACCGTGGTGGACGAAGACGGCAACGTCGCCGCCCCCGTGGTCGCGACGGGTACCCAGGGCGGCTAGCCCCCGCAGCATCGTTCCACGACGAGGCCCGGCCGGAGGGTATCCGACCGGGCTGGATGCGCGCGGGAGCGCGGCTATACCGGGGCGAAGAGGAACGGGTAGGTCACGACGACGATGCCGTTCTGCTTCGGCTCGGGGAACTCCATGCGCATGAAGCGGCCGTTGATGCAGCTCTCCACCGGCGCGCTGTCCAGGGTGCTGGACTTGGTGGAGGCGCTCGAGACCGAGCCGTCGCCGGCGATGACGAACTTGACGGTGACCTTTCCGTTCAAGGTGGGGTCGCGCTGCAGCTCGCGCTGGTAGCAGTAGCGGATGTTGGGGAGGTGACGCCGGACCACGGCGTCCACCACGGCCTTGTCCATCTGGCCGATGACGATGGGATCGCCACCGATGTTGCCGAACTCACCGTCGGTCTTGCTGGTCATCAGGCCCTCACCGGTGCCGTAGCTGGAGTCACCACCACCCTTGCCCTTGGTGCCCAGGCCGCCCACACCGTACGCGGTGCCGCCACCGCCCAGGCCCGAGCCGCGGGAGAACAGGCCACCAGAGCCGTACTGCGCACCCTTGGCGCCCAGCAGGCCGCCCAGGCCACCGATGATGTCCTGAGACAGGCCGGTGTTGCCCATCACGCCGTCCAGCTCACCGCCGTCGCGCAGGGCGCCCAAGACACCAGCGCTCTCGGCGATCTCCTTGTCCAGCTGAGCCTTGGCGATCTCTACCTTGTCGCCCTTGGCTCGCTCCATCTCGGCGTCCTTGCGGCCGACCTTGCCCTCCTTCTTCTTGGCCTTGGCTCCCTCTTCCTGGGCGACCTGCTTGTCCTGTTGCTGCTGGCGCTCGATGGCGGGCTCCTGCAGGAAGACATCGGCGAAGCGGGTGGGCAGCTCGATGGTCTCGAGCTCCAGCACCGGCGTGGTGGACAGCATGACGCCGCACATGGCGCCCACGAACGCCGCCGAGGCCAGGAAGGCGGTGAAGGGGCCGTCCACGCGGTCTCGAGCGCGGGTCAGCACGCGCTTGCCCGGGGGCACCAGGTGGATGGCGAAGGTGCCGGCGCCGGTGTCCACCACCAGCCGCTCACCCGCAACCACGGGCAGCACCGCACAGCCGTCGCCGTCGAAGGCCAGGGAGCCGCTCGAGCGCAGCTGTTCCAGGTCGATGCGTTCGCCGTCACGCTCCAGGAAGCCGCCCCAAGCCGGCGCTACGTGGCAAGCGGCCACGCCGCTGTCCCAGCGGATGAACGGGTACTCCTCATCGGGCAGCGCGTGGGGGGGGCAGTAGAAGTGGGTGCGGCGCTCTTGCTGGGCCTCGCTCAGCATGGGGGCCAGCATCCAGGCCACGCGGGCGAAGCCCTCGGGGACCCAAGCCAGGGGCATCCCCAGCAGGCGCCAGCGATAGCCGGTGCTGCTCCCGATGGTGACAGGGCGCTCGCCGGCGGCGTGGTGCTGCACGTCGAGCACGATGTCGTGCCAGACCTGAGCGATCTCCACCACATCGGGGCGGCTGCGGTCGATGCCCATGTCACTGTCGCTGCGCTCGGCGCGCAGCACGAACTCCAGCACGTCCTCACCGCGCTCGGGCTGCGCAGGGCTCTCGCTACCAGGGGGAGGGGTCCAGGGGGGGGGATTCTGCATGGTGGTCTTCCTCTCGGCCACAAGGCCGCATTCGGAGCGTTGTTCGCGTCCTCTCGGGGTGTTGGGGGCGCGGCGGGTTCGGGGGGTTGGACCACCAGGGCCGGCGTGGGTTCCCGCTCGACATTCTCTTTGCGACCCCTCGACAGGCTCCTGACAACCCGCTTCCCCGCACTGACTCCCTGGACCCGTGATAGGTCGCTACGAGAGGTGAACATGGCGCGCTACCTGGTCGTCGGCGGAGCTGGCTACATCGGCTCCCACATGGTTCGGACCCTGCTCGAGCGGGGTGACAACGTCACGGTGCTGGATGACCTGAGCCGCGGGCACGCGGCGTCGGTGCCAGCGGAGCTGTTGGTGCAGGGAGACCTGGGCGACGGGAACCTGCTGGACCAACTCTTCGCGGCCCACCGCTACGACGCCGTGATGCACTTCGCGGCCTTCGCCCAGGTGGGTGAGTCGGTGCAGCAGCCGCTGTTCTACTACCGCAACAACCTGGCCCGCTCGGTGGAATTGCTCGAGGCCATGAAGCGCGGTGGTGTGGACCGCTTCATCTTCTCCAGCACCGCCGCCACCTACGGTGAGCCGGTCCGTCTGCCCATCGACGAAGACCACCCCACCGTGCCCACCAACCCCTACGGCCGCTCCAAGCGTTTCTTCGAGCAGGTGCTCGACGACTGCGAGACCGCCTGGGGCCTGCGCTCGGTGAGGCTGCGCTACTTCAACGCTGCCGGGGCCCACCCCAGCGGCGAGATCGGCGAGGACCACAGCCCCGAGAGCCACCTGGTGCCCTTGCTGCTGCAGGTGGCCCTGGGCCAGCGCGAGAAGATCTCCATCTTCGGCACCGACTGGGACACCCGCGACGGCACCTGCATCCGCGACTACGTGCACATCTGCGACCTGGCCCAGGCCCACCTGCTGGCCGCCCAGCACCTGGCCGAGGGCGGCGGCACCCGCACCTACAACCTGGGAGTCGAGGAGGGCACCTCGGTGCGGGAGATGATCGACGTGACCCGCGCGGTCACCGGCCACCCCATCCCCGCGGTGGACGCGCCTCGTCGCCCCGGCGACCCCGCCCGCCTGGTGGCCACCTCCGCGCGCATCCGCAGCGAGCTGGGCTGGAAGCCCGAGTTCGCCAGCCCCGAAGTCATCGTCGAGACCGCCTGCCGCTCGCACCGACGCCACCCTCGGGGCTACGCCACCCCCTGATCCTCCCGGAGGCAGTCATGGCCGACATGTTCGCCGACCTCAAGAAGCAGCAGGCGCAGCCCACAGCTCCCGCTCCCACACCCCAGGCTCCCGCCCCGGCGCCCCCTCCCGCGGCCGCCCCGCCGCCGGGCCTCCAGGCCGAACAGCCCAGCGACAAGGCCTTCCGCTACTTCTACAAGGGTGCATTCACCATGCTCGAGGTCGACATGCCGGCCGGCGGCGGCTTCAAGGCCGAGTCCGACGCCATGGTGGCCATGAGCCCCACCATCGACGTCGAGGGCAAGCTCGAGGGCGGCGTGCTGGGCGGCCTGGGGCGCATGCTGTCCGGTGAGAGCTTCTTCTTCCAGACGCTCAAGGCCAACCGTGGCCCGGGCAAGGCCCTGCTGGCCCCCGCCATCCCTGGCGATCTGCACCACCTCGAGCTCGACGGCTCGGTGGAGTACCTGCTGCAGAAGGACGGCTTCTTCGCTGGCTCCGACACCCTGACCGTCAGCACCAAGATGCAGAACCTCAGCAAGGGTTTTCTGTCCGGCGAGGGCTTCTTCGTCATCCGCGTCAGCGGCCGCGGCACCCTGTTCGTCTCCTCCTATGGCGCCATCCACCCCATCGACATCCCCGCTGGCGAGCAGATGATCATCGACAACGGCCACCTGGTCGCCTGGCCCGCCACCATGCCCTACACCCTCGAGCGCGCCGCCAAGGGCCTGATCTCGAGCCTCACCTCGGGTGAGGGCATCGTCTGCCGCTTCACCGGCCCCGGCCGGGTGTTGATCCAGAGCCGCAACCCCTCGGGCTTCGCCGCCTGGATCCGGGGCATGCTGCCGCAGCAGCGGCGTTAGAGCGCTCTACAGAGCGTCATCCCCGCGTCGCAGTCGATGGTGACCGTGGCACCGGGCTCGATGCGGGCCACGCCGACCCGAATGGCCGAGGCCCCAGGGCTGCGGTCGAACAGCGCCCAGATGTCGTAGCGGCCCGCTTCGAGCTCGGCTCCCGCGTCGAAGCGCTTGCCGCTGCTCTTCAGGTAGACCTCGATGGCATTGCCCTGCACCCGGTAGCTGCCAGGCGCTGGGGGCTCGGCGGGCTCGGCCACGGGCTCGGCGGGCTCGGCCTCGGCCACCGCAGGCTCGGCTTCTTCGGTGGGCTCGGACTCCTGGCTGGGCGCCGCCTCTTCGGCGGGCTCCTCCGCGGGCTGCTCGCCTTCCTGCAGCGCCGCGATGGCCGCCAGGCGGGCGGATCGGGCATCCGCCGGCTCGGGTTCGGGTTCGGGCTCAGGCGCAGACGCGGTGCTCGGCTGGGCCGACCTGGGCGTATCCTCCGGACTCGGACGCACGGGGGCCGTCGCCACCTCCACCCTCTCCTCGGGCTCGGGCTGTGGCTTGGTCTCGGGCTTGGGATCAGCCTCCACCGCTGCTTCCTCGGCCGGCGGCTCATCGCCTTCGGCCGGCGGCTCCTCACCCTCGGCGGGCGGGTCCTGCTGCTCGGCCTCGGCCACCACAGCGGGAGGCTCCTGGACCTCGACACCCGCGTGCTCCATCTTGTCGAGCATCGCCGTGAGGCCCCAGAGGCCCAGGCCGACCACGGCCAGTACACCCACGCCCACACCGACGAGCACCATGCCCCGCGAGCCGGCGCTGTCTTCGTCGCTGCGCCGCCCAGCCGGGGGCTCCCAGTGACCCTCGCCGTCGATGGCGATGTCGAAGCCGCCCCTGGCGGGGGCAGCTCCAGGCTCATCGATGGGCGAGTCGATGGCGATTGGGCTGGCCACCACCTCGTCGCGCTCCCCTTCTACGGCGATGGAACCAGGGCTCGCATGGCGCTTCGCCGGAGGCTTGGCGGGGGGCTTGGGGGTGTCGCCCCAGGTGCCGCCCTCATCGTAGGTCGAAGGAACGGGCTTGGAGGCCACGGTGCGGTCGTAGGCGGAGAGGAAGGCGTCCTCGGGCAGTTCACCCTCTTCCAGGACCGTGCCGATGATGGGATCACGCCCCGCCGGCGGGCGGGTACGCTGGCGCAGCATGGGCGCCACCACCCGATCGCACCAAGCACGCAGGCTCTCACCCGGCAGGCTGCGCTGAAGATCCTCACAGGCCGTGCGCACCTCGAGAGCCGCAGGGCGCACCCCAGGCGCGAAGGAGAGCATCCGCTCGAGCAACTCGTACAGGGCGTGGGGCACCCGACCCAGGATGTGCTCGTCCAGCTGCTTGCTGACCTTGTCCTGGTGGGTGAGCGCGTCGAGGCTGGCGCGTCCGAAGGGTTGGTGGGCCAGCAGCTCGAACAGCAGCACCCCCAGGCCGTAGATGTCGGACTCGGGGCCCACCTGGATGGTGTCGTCGTCGAAGTCCAGGTACTCGGGCGACATGTAGGCCTGGGTCCCGATGAGGAAGCCGGCCGTCTCGCTCTCCCGGGCCTCGAAGTTGGCGCGTGCGATGCCGAAGTCCAGCACCTTCACCGACCCGCCCTTGGTGAGCATCACGTTGCTGGGCTTGATGTCCCGGTGCAGCAGGTTGAGCTTCCGCCCCGAGGGCTCGAAGTGGTAGGCGGTGTGCAAGGCGTCGGCTACCTCTTCGGCGATGGCGACGGCCTGGCGCACGGGCACGTGGGTGAGCTGGACCAACTCGGCCAGCTGGATGCCATCGACGTACTCCATCACGATGGCCCACTCGCCCCGGAGGCGCTCCAGATCGTAGACCTGTACGATGGCGCGGTGCTTGAGCAGGCCCAGCAGCCGGGCCTCGTCCCGCAGGCGTCGCACAGCGTCGCTGCGGGCCTTCTGGATCTCGGGGCTGGATCCCCCGCCCATGGCGTGCAGCAGCTTGATGGCCACCAGGGTGCTGAAGCCTTCCTCGCCGAGCTTCTCGGCCATGTAGACCGAGCCGAAGCCGCCACGGCCAAGCAGCTCCGCGATCCTGTACCTTCGCTTTCGCATCCTCAACCTCTAGCCGCGCGACGTCGAGCCGAGCATAGCAGGAAACCCACCAACCGCGCCCCTCACTCCCCTTGGATTGCGTCCCGAACCTCACCCGCGAGGACCTCGGCGACCCGCTCCGATCCCACCGGCGAGAAGTGTATCGAGTCCACGAACCAGGCCATGTCCGGGAAGCTGCCCAGCTCCGCCTCGAGATCCACCAGGCGGCTGCCACTCCGCTCCGCCACCCGCCGGATCACCTCGTCGGCCACCAGGGGAGCCCGCAGGGGCAGCGGATCGAGCTGCAGCGAGCGGGCGAAGGCCTCCCGCGCCGCCACGGCGTCCCCCGCCTCGAGATGGTGGTGGGCCTCGAGCCAGGAGGTGATGGAGCTGTCGCCGCAGAGGCTGCGCGCCCGCCCCAGCAGCGCCGGGCGCGGTGGGGCCGCGAACAGCTCGGAGACACTCGCGGCACACTCCGAGCCGGGCGCGGTGATCACGCCTGTGGGGCCATAGCCGGGATTGCGCATCAGGGTGCTGAGCAGCACCGGGCTGGGGGCCTGCTCGATGAGCAGCTCGAGGTCCCCCGCGAAGCGCTGCTCGATGGCACCGGCCAGCTCGAGGGCCGTGGGATCGGTGGTGACGATCCCGCTGTGGCCCCGGCGCTGCTCGCCCTTGGGCATCCGAGTGAGCCCGGCATGCAACCACGAACGCGCCATGAGCCCGTAGACCGGCAGGAGCACCAGGCGCGTAGCCTGAACCCTGCCGTGGAAGACGTCCTGGCTGTACTCGTTGTGGCCCGCATAGACCACCACCAAGTCCGGCTCGAGGGGCTCGAGCTCCCCCGCTACCAGGGCCAGGTTGGCCACCGTGAGCCCGGGGGCCGCAAGGCTGATGACGTCCACCTCGGGCAGCATCCGACCGACCTGCTCGGGCACCGAGGCCCCCTGAGGCTCGAACATGGACGAGGCCCCCAGGAACACCACCCGCGGCCGTCCGCCGCTGTCCAGTGCACCGTCGCGGGCCAGACGATCCCGGCCGCAGCTGTAGCGCCAGCGATCCGCCCCCACCTCGAGGCGACAGAAGGAGATGCGCGTGACCTGGTCGAAGGGTGGGGGCGGCCCGAGCACCGCGTGGGCGATCAGCTCCGCACCCAGCAGCAGCACTGCGGCCACCAGCAGCCCCAGAGGCAGCTTCACGTACCAACGCAAGCGAGAACGCCCTGGGCTCGTACTGGATGCGGAGGGAGCGGGCATGGAAGCTGCCTTGCGGGGTTGGGGAGCCGAGTGTACGCTCGGGTCGTCCCCGCGACGATAACCCGAGGCCCCTCCCCCATGCCGAGTACCCGCACTCTCTTGGTCCTCCCTCTCGCCCTCGGCCTTGGCTGTGCCTGCACCCACAAGCCCGACGACACGCAGGACAGCCCCCCGGGCGACAGCGACACGGGAGGCCCGCCGGACCACACCGGCGAGACCGGACACACCGGCGAGACCGGACACACCGGCGAGACCGGACACACCGGCGAGACCGGTGACACCGCCCCTCCGGATCCGACGGACTACTGGGCCACCTTCGAGTGGACCGGCACCTCAGACTTCGACGTGGTCCTGGACATGAGCTGGGCCAGCGAGACCGAGCCCCACTGGCAGGTGCGCATGTGCGAGTCGGGCGACGGGTGGGGCATCGGCTGCGAGGACTACACCACCATCGCCCACAGCTTCTCGAGCCTCGATGGCGTGCTCACCGAAGACGGCCTCATCCTGGTGGGCGTGCCCGACGGCCCCTCCCTGTTCGACGCGGGCTTCGAGCCCGACTTCCAGAAGGCCTACTTCCTCTCCACCCCCGACTTCGAGAACTGGGGTGCACACATGGAAGAGCTCGACGGCCTCGACAGCGGCTGGGCCATCGACACCGCCATGCTGCTGCAGGACGACGGCCAGCCCAGCTTCGTCTACTACCACATGCCCGACGACTGCATGAAGGACCCCCTGAACTGCCCGGGCGACCACGACATCATGGAGGCTCCCTGGGACGGCGAGAGCTTCGCGGTCCTGGAAGACCCCGTCTACACCGACGTCAGCCTGGTGGACCCCACCGTGGTGGAGTTCGACGGCACCGAGCATCTCTTCACCACCTGCGGCAGTGACATCTGCCACGCCACCCGCACCGACGGCAGCAGCTTCGAGTACGACTCCGACTTCCTCTGGGGCGGCTCCCAGGTCCCCCACGGCAACAGCTTCGGGGGCGAGCTGATGGTGGTGGGCCAGGGTGGTGGCGGCTGGCCGCCACCCAACTACATCATCATGAACGACGACGGCACGTTCGAGGATGCCCAGCAGCTCTGGACCGACCACGAAAACCTCAGCTTCTTCGGCGGAAGCTGCACCTCCCCGGTGCTCGTGTACTGGAACAAGACCTACTACACCTTCTGCGCCGTCATCGCGAACGCCTGGTAGCTCGCACTAGCTCCCGCTGATGGCTGCCCAGGCCGGGTCCACCTCTGGCAGGGAGCCCAGGATACGGCACAGGCCGTGCTCGTCCAGCAGCGTCGCCAGCTGGTCCACCTGAGACGCGCCGAGCAGCCCGCGGCGCGCCATCTCGAACACCGAGGTCTCGAGGGAGCTCGAGGGGATGTCGAACAGCCGGAGGTTTCGCGCCACACGCATGGCGCCCAGCGCCGAGATGCTGCCCTGGTCCCAGAGCACCAGCGCCATCTGGAAGGCGTCGTGGCAGGGCACCAACCAGGGCCAGAGCCCCAGGAAAGCCTCGGGATTCTCGGTGCGCTCGGTACGGATCAAGGCCCGCACGACCTTGCCGGGCATGTTTCCGGCCCGCAGCTTCAGCTCGCCGATCCCCCGC
>CAZHIK010000121.1:0-13565 GCA_964532635.1 uncultured Enterobacterales bacterium | reverse complement strand
ATCGGCCAGTGGTCGTAGCTCGAGGTGTTCACCAGCGAGATCTCGTTGTACGACTCCACCCCGCCGTCGTCCGAGCCGTCGTCATCCTCCACGATGTCGGTGTCACGGTAGCAGATGGCCCACTCGCCATCCGGCGACAGCTCCATCATGTTCAGGTGCTCGCGCACCGGGACCCGCACCTCGTCCAGCGTGTCGGCGTCCAGCACGCTCACGTCGTCGGAGCCTTCGTTGAACACCACCGCCCGCGTGTAGTCCGCAGTGGTCACCGCCACCGACGGGCTCACCCCCACCTCCACCGTGATCACATCCAGCGAGGGCACCGCGACACGCGTCACCGTGTCTCGCTCCGGGTTGGCCACGAACACGTACAGGTCCGTGGTGGCTGGAGCGAGCATCAGGAAGTCGTCCTCCGTCTCGGAGCCCCACTCCGTGTCCGAGTCCGCGTCCGTGTCCGCGTCGGCTTCCTGGTAGCCGGTATCCCAGGCGCCGTCGTCGCGGTCGTTGGCTTCCGGCGCGAAGGCCATGTCGTAGGACGAGCAGCCGGCAAAGGTGAAGATCGCCGGCAGAACCAGCACAGTGGCACGAGGCATGGATGCCCTCCGGTGACAGACGTGTTGCGTCCTGACTTTACGCACGATCCGTGCCAGGCGCGAGCCCAACGGAGGGGCGTGGGTAAAGTCACGTACAAAGTAGTTTGTCACAGCGCTCCCCGCAGCTGCGTTCCTGGGGGGGCCCACCCCGCGTGACAAACCGCGACATGAGTGTCGGAGTGAAGCGCTACTCGGCCTCGGGGAAGTTCACCTCGCCCCAGACCTCCATCCAGTAGTCCTCGATCTCGTACTCGTAGTCGATGGTCCAGCCGTCGAACTCGCCGTCGGCGACCTGGCTGGCCTCGTCGTAGTCCAGGCGCCAGATCACCGCGTAGTCATCGCCCAATTCCAGGCCGCGGTAGGTCTCGGTGGCGATGTCGACCCAGCCACAGACCTGATCCGGGGAGACGTTGACCAGGTAGAACCAGTCGCAGCTCCCGCACAGATCGACCAGATCGTCGTAGTCGCTGTCGCCTTCCTGGATGGCGGAGCCTTCTTCCGTGACGGTCTCCTCGCAGCCACCCGCGTAGTCGTAGAAGAAGGTGCGGCTGCCGCTCCACACGGTGTAGTCGGGCTGGGGTCCGGTGTCGGTGTCGGCGTCGGAGTCGGCGTCGGAGTCGGCATCCGTGTCGCTGTCGGCGTCTGTGTCGGTGTCGGTGTCGCCTTCCGGGGACGCGCTATCGTCGACAACGGGCGAGAGAACGCCGACAGGATTGCAGGCGGCGGACAGGGCGAGCAGGGTGATGGAGACGAGACGCATGACTTCCTCCCGGGCATACCAGGGATCACTATCCCCCCTCACACCCTATGGGCCATGCCCGTGTCACCCGATTCCTGAAGCGGAAGAGCCACCCGGGCGACCGGGTGGCTCTGGGGTATGGTGCGGAAGGGGGGACTTGAACCCCCACGAGGATACCCTCACTAGGTCCTGAACCTAGCGCGTCTGCCATTCCGCCACTTCCGCAGACCCCCGCCAATTACTTTTTCCCCCAAGCGCTGTCAAGATGGAAAACGACGAAAGACACGCTCCAGGAATCCAGCCCGTCGAAGTGGCGCCTCCACCCGAGCTGATGGACCCCACCGACGCGCAGCCGACCCTGCTCCAGGGGGGCCGAACCCCGATCTGGCGCCACCGCCTGGGCATCCTCCGGGCCGCTCCCCGCCCCGTGCTGGAGGCGCAACAGCGCGGGGTGCGCAGCCTCCAGCACACCTTCCCGGACCTGGCCGGCGATGCCCCCGCTTCCCTCTCCCCGATCATCGAACACCAAGGCGTGGCCTGGCTGCTCGAGGAAGACCTGGGCACCGCGGACCCCGAGCCCCTGGAGCGGCTGGAGGCCTGGAACCAGCGCTTTGTCGAGGCACGAGCCGAACGATGCCTCCACAAGGGCACCACGAGGGAGCTGCTCCGCCTGCTCGAGCCCCACGGGCTGCCCCGCAGCAGCCACCTGGTGCGAGCCCTGCGGCAGGCCCGCACCGACGGGGCCGCCCTGCCCTTCCCTCCTCGCCAAGCCACCCTCGAGCGCGCCCTGGACCAGGAGTTGGAGCTGGAGTTGACCCGCACATGGACCCACGGCGCCCTGCGTCCCGGCCGCCTCCTGCGCCGCGGTGCCTGCCACTGGAGCCGGTTCGGCCGCGACGGCTGGCTGGGCCAAGACCACGCCCCCTTCGTCGAGCCCGATGCAGAGGATCCCGCCGGTGCCCTGGCGGCGCTGGCCTGGGGCTGGCGCCATGACGCCGAACGCGCCGCCGAGGCACTGGTGGCCCTGGGCGTGGTGCAGCCCGCGCCCCCCGCCTGGGTGGAGCTGCGTGTCGACGCCCCCCATCCCTGCCTGGGCCCTCGAGCCCTCGAGCGGCTGCTGGGCGTGGCGCCCGGTCGCGTGCCTGCGGGGCTGGCCGCCCGGGCCCTGGGCCGTGGTGACGGGCTCGTTGTCGCCGGCACGCCCCTGCGCATCAGCACAGATCCCGCGGTCCGCCCCCGCCGTTCCGCCGCGCCCTGGCGCGTCCGCGACCGCGATCCGTGCCGCCTGTTCTCCCGCTGGCACGAGGGCATCCGCCTCGATCCCGATGCCCGAGCCTCCCTCACCCCCGAGGCTCAGGCCCTGGCCACCGCCAAGCGTCTGCGAGCCGAGGTGGTGGTGGACGCCTTCTGCGGTGCCGGCGGCAACGCCATCGCGTTTGCCCGAATGCCCTGGTGCGAGCAGGTGATCGCGGTGGATCTCGATCCGGAGCGCGTCGCCATGGCCCGCCACAACGCTGGCCTATACGGAGTCCAGGACCGCGTCCGCTTCGTCCAGGGAGACTTCTTCGCCTTGGCTCCCGAGCTCGCTGACGAGGCCCAGGCCTGTTTCCTCGATCCCCCGTGGGCCGCCGGAGAGGCCATGGCAGCCCGGGCTTGGACCACCGCAACGGACCTGTTCTCCCGAGGCGCCATGAAGCAGCCCCGCCAGGCAGCCCCGCCACCGGGAGCCCAGGAGCTCGAGGCCGTGTTCGGGGTTGGCCCCATCATCAGCTGGGTGCTGGCCTGGTGGGATCGGTAAACCACGCAGCAGAGTTGACGGAAAGCCCCCTCTTCGCTACCAAGCTGCCCAATCCACCACCCCCACCAGGAGCGGAGCATGGCAGTGCAGCAGCAGAGCGGAAAGAGGGCCCACTGGGGCAGCAAGCTTGGCTTCATCCTGGCGGCCGCCGGCTCCGCGGTAGGACTGGGCAACATCTGGAAGTTCCCCTACGTCACGGGTGAGAACGGCGGCGGGCTGTTCGTCATCATCTGCGTGCTCTGCGTCCTGCTGGTGGGCATCCCCATCATGGCCGCCGAGATCATGATCGGGCGGCGGGGCCAGGGTTCCCCCGTCACCGCCTACGAGAACCTGCGGGGCAACAAGACCCTGTGGAAGTTCCTGGGCTGGATGGGGGTGGTCGCCGGCTTCGTCATCCTGTCCTACTACGTGGTCGTGGCGGGCTGGACCCTCGAATACCTGAACAAGGCGATCACGGGGGCCTTCTGGAACGTCGAGGCCGAGGCCATCCCCCCCATGTTCGACGAGCTGTACGGCTCCGCCGTGCTGAACGTCACCTGGATGCTGGTGTTCATGTGCTTCACCATCGGCGTGGTCATCGGTGGCGTACAGGCCGGCATCGAGCGCTGGAACGGCGTGCTCATGCCCGCCTTGTTCCTGATGCTCATCGGCCTGCTGATCTTCGCGGCCACACTGGACGGCTTCGGCGAAGCCATGCGCTTCGTCTTCTACCCCGACCCCAGCCGCTTCAAGGGTGCATCGTCCGTTCTGGCCGCCGTGGGCCAGGCCTTCTTCTCCCTGTCCCTGGGCATGGGAGCGATGCTCACATACGGCTCCTACCTGAAGAAGGACGCGGACATCCTGCGCTCCGCTGCGATCATCAGCGTCCTGGACATCACCGTGGCGCTGATGGCCGCCTGCATCCTCTTCCCGGTCATCTTCACCTTTGGCTTCGAGCCCAGCGCGGGCCCCGGCCTGGTCTTCAAGACCCTGCCCGTCATCTTCTCCCAGCTGCCCGGCGGCCGCGTCGTGGCCATCGTGTTCTTCACGCTGCTCATCTTCGCGGCGGTCACCTCCTCGGTCTCGTTGCTCGAGGTGGTGGGCTCCACGGTCATGGAGCGGCTGGGCTGGAAGCGCAAGCCCGCCGTGCTGGCTTCTGGCCTGGCGATCGGCATCTTCGGGCTGCTCTCCGCCCTGTCGGGCTCCAGCCTGTCCGGCGTGAAGCTGCTGGGCGATCGCAACATCTTCGACAGCTTCGACTTCCTGGCAGCCGAGCTCATGCTACCCCTGGGCGGCATCGGCATCGCCGTGTTCGCGGGCTGGGCGCTGCAGAAGAAGGAGACCAGGGAAGAGATCGAACAGGGCGCCAAGTCCCCGCAGCTGTTCCCCTTCTGGCGCGTACTGGTGCAGTTCGTGGCACCCACCGCGGTGGCGCTGGTGTTCGTGCAGACCATCATGAGCCTGTTCACGGGCGCGGAAGTCATCCACTAGAGCGGGAGGGGGTGAACCCCTCCCCTACATTCAGTTGCCAGACTTTCTGGCCGTGAACTCGCCGCGGGCGGAGCACTCGATGTTGCCGTCGCCTGTCAGGTCGATGCCCATGTAGCCGAAGCCCTCGATGACGTCGCGGTCGCGGTAGGTGTCGTAGAAGACCAAGCCGCCGAAGGCGACGTGGGCCTCGTAGCCGTCGCGGCGCATGTGGCGGCCCGAGAAGGACACGGAGCCGTGGCTGGAGACCACGCCGTAGAACTTCTCGTCGTCGTCGTCGTCGAAGGTTGCGTACCAGCCGTCGGGGGCGTAGCCGCCGATGGTCATGGCGCTGTTGTTGATCCAGTTCTCGCTCTCGGGGGTCAGATCCGTGATGCCGCAGTCCTCGTGGAACAGCTGGTAGCCGAACGTCGTCGTCCACTGCCCCCACAGCCCGGGGATGTCCCCGGTGTCGGTGCCGTTGCCGTCGGGATCACCGCAGTTGCACTCCTCTGGGGGCACGTTGGCGGTGTCGTTGCGACCGAAGCAACCCACGGCCAGCACCAGCAGGGGCAGGGCCAATGGGAAGGCAGCGCGGAGGACTCGGGGCAGGATGGTCATTTCAGTTCACCTTCATTGCCAGGTGAGGGAGGACGAGTCCTCGCCGTGGGCAGCCGGCGAGAGAATGCGCACCACGATCCGCCGGTTGGCGTCTCGACCCTCGGGGGTGTCGTTGTCGGCCACGGGGGCCATGGGTCCACGTCCGGCGATGGTGATGCGCTCGGGCGCCACCTGATAGGTTCCCATGAGCTCCCGGGCCACGGCGCCGGAGCGCACAGCGGAAAGCTCCCAGTTGCTGAAGTAGTAGCGGGCCAGGCTGCCGCGTACCGGGGAGTCGTCGGTGTAGCCCAGGATCTCGATGGGTGAGGTGGGGTGGAGGTTCAGGGCGGTGGCCAGCAGGTCCAGGACCATGGTGGCCTCGCTCCGCAGTCGGAACGAGCCACTGGCGAAGAGGCTCGAGACGGGGATGGACACCAGGGTGGTGCTCCCTTCGCGGGTGACCGTGGCCTCGTTGGTCGGGATGATCTGAATGAGCTCGGCGTAGATGGGAGCTGGGCCAGCGGCTTCGCCACAGCCCCCCTGGTGCTGCTCGAGGTAGGCCACCTTCTGCTTGAGAGCGATGACCTCGCTGTCGAGCTGGTAGACCAGATCCGCGTTGCCCCCGTGCTTGGGGGGGCAGCCGACCAGGAGCAAGAAGAGGAGCGGGATGCCCACGAGCGCGTTGCCTCCTCCCTCTGGGATACCACAGGGGGCACGGGACAGGGAGGTTCACCCCGACCCTCTTCGTCAGGAATCGGTCAGAAGGCGAGGATGAAACGAGCGCCTAGCTGCCCAGCGGCGGATCGGGGACGGCGCAGGACTCGGGCGCCCAGTCGTCGGGACCGAAGGAACGCCCCCCCTGGACCGCCCGGCCCGCCATGCGCAGACGCAGGAAACGGGCAATCCAGGCTCGGGTGGACTCGGGGTAGCGATGCTGCCACTCACCGCTGACGAAGCGCCGAGCTACCACCATCCAGGCCAGGTGATCGGGGTGCATGGCCGCGGGCTGCCCCCGATGGGGACCGTCGACGAAGACCAGGCGACCAGCGTCGTCGACCCGCAACGGACCCTCGCGCGGCGGACGGCCGATGGCGTCGGCCCACTGGAGCAAGCCGTCGAGCTGCTCGGGGGCCTCGAAGCGGTGGGTGAGGGCCAAGAAGGCACGTCCGCAGGCTTCCGCATCGTTGGCGGCGCGGTGGGCGTCGACCAAGCGGACGTCGAGGCGCTGCGCCAGCTGCTCGAGCTTGTGGCCCCTGGCACCGCCGAAGTAGCGCCGGGAGAGATCGAGCGTGTCGATCTCGGCCAGGGGGGTGGGCCAGAAGCGCCCGAGGCGCTGGAACTCGGAGGCCAGCACCGCCTGGTCGAAGTCGTAGTTGTGGGCCACCGTGAGGGAATCTCCGAGCAGGGACCAGATGAGCTCGGCCTTGTCCTCGAACGGAGGAGCATTCGCGACGTCGGCATCGGAGATGTTGGTGGTCTTCTGCACTTCGTGGGGGATGGGAACCCCAGGATTGACGAAGAACTCGTGGCGCTCCACCCGGGACTCGTCGACGCGGCCGCGCTCGTCGAGGTGGAAGACCACGGCGCCGAATTCGATCATGCGGTCGCCGAGCCAGGGGTTGAGGCCCGTGGTCTCGGTATCGAAGGCAACGATGGGCTTGTCGAACCAGCGCATTCCCACCTCGAAGCACGAAGGTCGTCCGAGGCCGATAGCGTGCCGTGCCAAGGCGGTCCAGCCACGGACCGGTCAGCCGATGTCCGGGCCCCGACACAGCCCGCTCGGTTCCGCCGGTTTGATGCCTGAAAACCCAATTAATACCAAGTATCACCGACGAATGCGGGCACCGTGGTTAGGCTGAGGGCCACACCACAACGGGGCGAGCTGCGTCCCTTCTACCTGCCATGCGCATCTCCAGCTGCCACCGTTCCCTCGCTCTGCGCACCGCCTCGCTGCTCCTGCTGGCCGTGGGCTGCCATCGCCCGCTGACCCCCATCGAGGCCTTCGAGCCCGGGTGGACGACCGCAGCCGCCACTCCGGACCCGGAGACCGACGGCTGGATCGATGACCGAGCAGATCTCGATCCCCGCAGCGTCGCCTCCCCAGGCGACACCGAGCGGGCCACCCTCGAGGCGCCCGCCCTGCGTCGTCTGGTGCTCGAGCGCCATCCAGGCATCGCCGCAGCCAAGGCCGAGCTCGAGGCGGCCGAGGCCCGCGCCACCGCCGCGGGAGCCTGGGACAACCCCGAGATCGAGGGCCGCTACCTGCTTGCCGGCGCCGGCCAGGGAGAGCTGGAGGCCTCCCTGGGTCTGACCCTGCCCATCAGCGGCCGCATCGCCGCCGCGCGCAACGCCGCCGCCATCGAACGCGACATGGCCGCCGCGGCTCTCGAGGCGGCGCGCCACGGCGCGCTGGTGGAGGTGGACCTGTTGCTGGCCGAGCTGGCACACCGCCGCTACCACCTGGCCCTGGCCCAGGAGGTCGCTGGCAGCTCTCGCCAGCTCGCCGACCTGGTGGAGCAACGCCAGGCCGCCGCGCTGGTGGATCCCCTCGACGCCACCATCGTGCTGGCGGAGGCGGCCAGGGACGCCGGCGGTCTGGCCCGCGCCGAGGCCGAGCTCGCCGCGATCGAAGGCCTCCTGCTGTCCCTGGTGGGCCTGGAGCCCGGCCGGGTGGCCCTGCATCCCCCCGCCCTGGAGCCCGGCCACCTGAGCGAGGAACGCGACACGCTCCTCGAGGCCGCCATCGCCACGCGACCGCAGTGGATCCAGGCACGCCTGGATCTGGAGCGCGCCGAGTGGCATGCCCGCGAGGCATCGCGGGCCCGCATCCCCGAGCCCAGCCTCGGCCCAGCGGTGGTGGGCGACCCCCGGGATCCCAGCGTGGGCCTGAAGCTGGGCCTGCCCATCCCCATCCTCGCCCCCGGTGGAGCCCCCTACCGCGCCGCCGTGGCCGAGCGAGATGCGGCACATGAGCGCCTGGTGGCCGCCAGCCGTGAAGCCCCCCGAGAGATCGACGCCCTCCTGGCCCAGCTGGAGGGCCTCGAGCGCGCCCTGCACGCCGTGACCAACGCCAGCCTGGGCTCGGCCCGTCAGGCGGCCCAGCTGGCTCAGGACCGCTACCAGGCCGGCCAGCTCGACGTGCTGCACCTGCAGTCCGCTCGCCGCGCCTGGGCCGACATCGAGGCGGAGACCATCAACATCCTCCTGGAGATCCGCCACACCCAGCTCGAGCTCGAGCTGGCCGTCGGCCGCCCCCTGCAGCTCACGCCCACCTCGGAGCGCCCGTGATCCGCCCAGCCCTCACCGTCCTCTTGGCCCTGTCCATCGCCTGCAGCACCGACGATCCCCCCGCCGCGAGCCACGACCACGAGGGACACGATCATGGCACCGCAGACGCCCACGATCACGGCGACCACGAGGGACACGATCACGGCGACCACGAGGGGCACGATCACGGGACCGCAGACGCCCACGATCACGGCGACCACGACTGCGACAACGATCACGGCGACCACGAGGGACACGATCACGCGACAGACGACCACGAGGATCACGAGCACGCGACAGACGACCACGACGATGCCGACCACAGCTACGTCGAGCTGTCCGCCGCCGCCGCGTCCAACATCGGGCTGAAGCTCCAGGAGGTCCAGTCCCAGACCTGGTACGACCAGCTCAAGATCCCCGGCACCCTCCACGTCGACTGGGACCGACGCGCCACCGTCTCTACGCCCACCACCGTCCGCATCGTCAGCCTCGATGTCCCGCCCCACGCCACGGTGCGCGCCGGCCAGCGCCTGGCTGTGCTCGAGCTGGTGGACCCGGAGATCCGGGGCCTGCAGATCCGCGCTGTGGAGGTCCGTGCCGAGCTGGTCGAGACCCGCATCGAGCGCGACCGCACCCGCAGCTACCTCGGGGCCCTGCAGAGTCGAGGCCAGGACGTGGATCAGGAGCGCAGCCGGATCGCCGCCGACCTCGAGGTGCTCGAGGCCCGGGTCACCTCCAGCGCCAGCACACTGGACACGATCCTGGCGGCCCTCGAGATGGCGGGCTTGAGCCAGGGGCAGCTGGAGGCACTCGAGCAGAAGGGTGAGCCCACCACCAACATCAGCCTGTACGCCCCCAGCTTGCCCGGACGCCCCGAGATGGAGGTGATGACCCGTGACGCCCACACCGGCCAGACCCTCGAGTCCGGCAGCGCGCTGTTCGAGCTGGCGGCCCTGGACCAACTGCTGGTGTGGGGCGAGGCCTTCGAGGCCGACCTGGGCGCGGTCCGCCGAGCCGCGGCCGAAGAGCTGCCCGTCTCGCTGCTGTTCCCTGCCGAAGACCGCCGCGTGGACGGCCTGACGATCCGCTCCCTCGAGGGCGCCCTGGACGGCGAAGACCGCACCACCCACTTCTTCGTGCCCCTGCCCAATCCCAAGGTCAGCGAGAAGGTCGTGGACCGGGTGCGCTATGTGGACTGGCAGAACCGCGCGGGAGCCCGGGTGCAGATCCTGGTGGGCACCGACGCGGTGGGAGAGCGGCTGGTCATCCCGTCCAGCGCGCTGATCTCCGAAGGCGGCGCCACCCTGGCCTACCGCGAGCACGGGGGTCACTACGAGCCGGTGGAGCTGACCCTCGAGAGCGTCGAGTCGCGGCGAGCCGTGATCCGCAAGGGCGGAGGTCTGGAGCCAGGGGACCGGGTGGTGGTCACCGGCGCGCTGCAGGTGCACCTGGCCCACAAGCAGGCCGACGGCGGTGGCGCCGATGATGGCCACGCCCACCACGGCCACTCCCACTAGGCGCTCGCCCCATGCTCGACACCCTGATCCGCGGCTCCCTGACCCACAGAATGCTGGTGCTCGGCCTGGCGGTCGCGCTCCTGATCATGGGGACCCTGGCCATGCTGCGCAGGCCGGTGGACATCTTCCCGGACCTCAACCAGCCCGTGGTGACGGTCATGGCCGAGGCCCACGACCTGGCCCCCGAAGAGGTGGAGACGCTGGTCACCCTGCCCCTCGAGGCGGCCCTGGGGGGCGTGCCGGGTGTGGAGAAGATGCGGTCCACCTCCGCGGACGGCCTGGCCATGGTCCGGGTGGAGTTCGGCTGGGACACGGACATCTACCGCAACCGGCAACTCGTCCAGGAGCGACTGCAGCTGGTCTCCCGCGACCTGCCCCCCGACGTCGTGCCCGAGATGGCGCCCATCGCCTCCATCACCGGCGAGATCGTCAACCTGGCGCTGGTCAGCCCCGACGGCACCGTGAAGCCCATGGAGCTGCGCACCACGGCCGACTGGGTGGTGCGACGGCGCCTCCTGAGCGTACCGGGCGTGGCCCAGGTGGTGGTGATCGGCGGCGACCTCAAGCAGTACCAGGTGATCCCCGATCCGGATCTCCTGTTGCGCCACGAAGTGAACATCTCCGAGCTGGCGGAGGCCGTGGGCGCGGCCAGCGCCAACACCTCCGGTGGATACCTGGTCAAGGGCAACCAGGAGCTGCTGGTGCGCAACCTGGGCCGCATTCGCACGGTGGAGCAGATCGCCGACATCGTGGTCTCCGGGGATCGCTCGCGGCCCGTGCGGGTGCGGGATGTGGCCCGGGTCCAGCAGGGTGCCGCGTGGCCCCGGGGCACCGCCTCGGTGGGCGGCGAGCCCGCGGTGATGATGGCTGTGTTCAAGCAGCCGGGCACCAACACCATCGAGCTCACGGAGCAGCTGGACGAGGAGCTGGAGCGCATCCGCCACGCACTGCCCGACGGGGCCGAGCTGCGCAGCGACCTGTTCCGCCAGGCCACCTTCCTCGACCGCGGCGTCGACAACGTGGTGGACGCCCTGCGAGACGGAGCCATCCTGGTGGTGGTGATCCTGCTGATCTTCCTGGCCAACGGCCGCGCGGCCAGCATCACCCTGGTGGCCCTGCCGCTGTCCTTCGCTGCGGCGGGCCTGGTGTTCCACTGGTTCGGCATGAGCATCAACACCATGACCCTGGGTGGGCTGGCCATCGCCGTGGGCGAGCTGGTGGACGACGCCATCGTAGGGGTAGAGAACGTGGTGCGACGGCTGCGGGACGCCCCGGAGGGCGTCGCCCTCGAGAGAGTGGTCGCGGACGCGTCCTCCGAGGTCCGGGGCCCCATCTTCAGCGGCACCCTCATCGTGGTGCTGGTCTTCCTCCCGCTGTTCGCGCTGTCCGGCATCGAGGGGCGCCTCTTCACTCCCCTGGCCATCGCCTACATCGTCGCCCTGCTGGCGTCCATGGCGGTCTCCCTCACCGTGACCCCGGCCCTGGCCCTGATGCTGTTCCGGAAGGACCAGGGGCACCGCGTACCGAGGGGCCAGCCGCGGGCGCTGCGCTGGCTCCAAGCCCGGGCCGAGGGCCTCATTCGCTGGGCGGTGGGCTGGCGCCGCACCGTGCTGGTCGGCTCACTGCTGTCGGTGCTGGCGGCCGCCGGGGGTTCCACGCTGCTGGGTTCGTCGTTCCTGCCCCCCTTCGACGAGGGCACGGTCCTCGTGATGACCTTCATGCCACCGGGCACCTCGCTGCAGGAGTCCACCCGCGTGGCCAGCGAGCTCGAGGCCCGCCTCGATGACCTGCCGGGTGTGCAGTCCATCAGCCGCTACACCGGGCGCGGCGAAGGCGACGAACACGCCCCGCCTCCCACCATCTCCCACCTCATGCTCACCATGGACACCGAGGCCCACCTGACCCGCAGCGAGTCCCTGGCCCAGGTGCGCGAGCGCTTCGGCGAGGTCAAGGGGGTCAACCTGAACGTTGGCCAACCCCTGGCCCACCGCATCGACCACATCCTCTCGGGGGTCCAGGCCCAGATCGCCATCAAGGTGATGGGCACCGATCTGGACCAGCTCCGGGCCACCGCCGAGCAGGTCCACGCTGCCGCGGCCGAGGTGCCCGGGGTGACCGACCTGTTCCTGGAGCCCCAGGTCCTGGTCCCCCAGATCCACGTGGACCTGGACGAGGAGCGCCTGGCCGAGCTGGGCCTGGCTCCCGGCGACCTGGCCAGAGAGCTGGAGATCGCTCTGGGGGGCCACGAGGTGGGTCAGATCCTCGAAGGCTCGAGCAGCCCGCCCGCGACTCCCTCGCGGCCATCGAGCGGTTGCCCATCGGCCTGCCAGGGGGTGGGCTGGCCCGGCTGGGTGAGCTGGCCCGCGTCGAACAGGCCGCGGGTCCCAACCGCATCCACCGTGACGATCTGCTGCGCCGCGTGGCCGTGAGCTGCAACGTCGAGGGCCGCTCCCTGGGCGAGGTGGTGGGGGACCTGCAGCGCGCGGTGGCTCCCATCGAGGCCGGAATGCCCGAGGGCAGCTTCCTGCGCTTCGAGGGCCAGTTCCAGTCTCAGCAGCGAGCCACTCGGCTGGTGCTGCTGCTCTCCCTGGCCTCGCTGCTGGCCATGCTCACCATCCTGTACGGCCAGTTCCGCTCCCTGAACCTCTCCCTGCAGGTCCTCGTCTGCGTACCGGCCGCCTTCGTCGGGGGCGTGCTGCTGCTGCTGCTCACCGGTCAGGACTTCAACGTCGCCGCTCTGGTCGGCTTCGTCTCCTTGGCGGGCATCGCCACGCGAAACGGTATCCTCCTGGTGGCCCACTACCTGGATCTGATGCGAGACGAGGGCCTGGAGCTGACCCCGGAGCTTCTGGTGCGGGCTGGGCGCGAGCGCGCCGCCCCGGTGGTGATGACCGCCCTCACCACCGGAGCCGGCCTGCTGCCCCTGCTGCTGGCGGGCGGTGAGACCGGGCGCGAGCTGCTCTACCCCGTGGCCACCGTGGTCATCGGCGGGCTGGCCAGCTCCACCCTGTTCGAGTTCGTGCTGCGCCCAGCCTTGTTCTGGACCGTCGGTCGTGGCGAGGCCCAGCGGCTCACCCGACCCCGCAGCCGCTGGAACAGCTGAGGATCAGGCGTCCAGCAGCCTGCGGACCTCACGCCCCAGCTCCTGGGCCGTGAAGGGCTTGACGAGCAGGCCTGCGCCATCGACGGCCATGCCGCTGCGGGCCAGTTGGTCACCGCCGTGGCCGGTGATGAAGAGCACCCGCAGGTGGGGGCGCGCCAGCTGCAGCCGGCGGGCCAGGCTGGGCCCGCTGATGCGCGGCATGTCCACATCCGAGACCAGGGCGTGGATGACGCCCACGTGCTGCTCCGAGATGAGCAGCGCTTCGCCGGCGTTGGCTGCCTCGAGCACGCTGTAGCCAGCATGGCGCAGAATGCGCGCGGTACCGCGTCTCACCTGATGGTCGTCCTCGGCCAGCAGCAAGGTCTCCCGGCCCCGGGACAGCTCGCCGACGGGCACGGGTGCGGAGCTGCGTGGTGCCGATGCCTGGGCACGGGGCAGGTAGATGTGGAAGGTGGTGCCACGCCCAGGCTCGCTCTCGACCCACAAAGAGCCCCCGGTCTGCTTG
>CAZHIK010000120.1:11727-13579 GCA_964532635.1 uncultured Enterobacterales bacterium | reverse complement strand
GAGCCCTCGGTGGGGCTGTGCTCGGGCTCGCCGTCGCCGTCGCAGTCCCGGGTGTCCTGGGTGTCGTCGATGCCGCTGTCGGCCCACAGGTCGGTGAAGGTGCCGTCACAGTTGTTGTGCAGCAGCACCTCTCCGCCGGTGTAGCCGCCGCCCTGGCCGAAGTAGTCCAGGCAGCCGTCGCCGTCGTAGTCGCCCCAGACACCGCCCCCGGAGCTGTTGGTGGTGCCCTTGGGGATGGCGGTGGAGGTGACGTTTTCGAAGCTGCCGTCGCCCTGGTTCTGGTACAGGGTGGGGCCGTTGGTCATCAGGTCGTCGTCGCCATCGCCGTCGTAGTCGCCCCACGCCACCCGGCTCGAGGCCCGCAGCGCGTCGTCGTCCTGGAAGGGCTTGTCCTCGGGGGCCAGGGAGTCGTCGTAGATCACGGCCAGCTCGATCTCGAAGCCGTAGAACGGCTGGATGGTACCCTCATAGTTGTAGGAGGGGTCGACGTTGGGGTAGCGGACGCCAGCCACGTAGGGATCGGTAGGGTAGCTGCCCACGACGGGGGCGTCGTAGACGATCTCGGGCCAGACGAAGTCAGGCTCGCCATCGTCGTCCTGATCCGTCACCTCTGGACGGTGGTAGCCCAGGAACACCGAGAAGGGTTGGGTGACCTCCACTGGATCGGGGAAGGTGTAGGTGACCTGCTGATATTCGTCGACGGTGCCCAGGCAGCGGGTGTAGCTGCCGTAGGGATCCCAGACGTCGAAGGCGTAGAAGTCCGACGAGAAGTCCCGATACAGGGTGATCTCGGCGGCCATGTCGTCCTGGGGGATGTGACCCCACACCACCCGGGCGCCTAAGATGGTGGCCGGTGCCTCCATGTAGAACTGGCTGGCCGCGTAGACCTCTTCGGTGTTGAGATTGTAGGGGCCGTCGTAGCCCTCGTAGTTGGCCTGCAGGCCCTGATCGGCGAAGGTGTAGCGGTTGCCTGCAGCTTGGGTGGAGAGCCAGGTGACATCGGAGGGGATGTCCCCCACGGCGTCTTCTTCGCAGCCCGGCCCGGTCTCGCCCGGAGGCGCGGTCTCCTCGGGAGGGGCGGTTTCTTCGGCTGGGTCGCTGTCGTCCTTTTCGGGGGGAGGACAGGCCATCAGCAGCCATGGGGCCAGGACGAGCAGGGTGCGGTTCATGGGGCCTCCGGAGCGCGAGCGGGATGGAAGGATAGCGCGGAACCCTGCCTGATCACAGGGTTCGGTGAGCTGTCTCGCGGAGCGTCGGCTGGCAGGGCGTTAGGCTGGCCGCCATCAGGAGGAGTTCATGAAGCTGCCCAGCTACTTCGTCCAGAGCCTGTCCGGTCGTGATCACGCCCGCGGTGATCGCGCCGCGGCCCAGATGGTGAACCTGGCCTACCTGGTAGGAGACCGGGACGCGGGCGAGTGCCTGGTGGTGGACCCCTCGTGGGATCCCATGGGCCTGGTCCAGCGCGCCAGGCAGGACGGCATGCGCGTGGTGGGCAGCATCGTGACGCACTACCACGGCGATCACGCGGGTGGGAACCTCTGGGGCCATCCGGTGCCCGGTGTGCCGGAGCTGGTCCGGTCCGGCCTGGGGCCGGTGCACGTGCACCGCGACGATGCCGCCCTGCTCATGGATCGCTGCGGGCTGGACGAGTCCCAGCTCGCCGTCCACGACGAAGGCAGCGTCATCACCGTGGGCGGCCTCGAGATCACCGTCTGGCACACCCCGGGCCACAGCCCGGGTTCGGCTTGCTTCGTGGCCGAGCAGGCGCTGCTCACCGGCGACACCCTCTTCGTCCATGGCTGTGGCCGGGTCGACCTGGACACCTCGGATCCCCAGGCCATGGCCGCAAGCC
>CAZHIK010000120.1:0-11717 GCA_964532635.1 uncultured Enterobacterales bacterium | reverse complement strand
CCTACGAGATCTTCCCAGGACACGACTACGGCGGTCGGCGCGCCAGCCTCCAGGACGTGCAGCAGCGCAACCCCGTGTTCTCGATGTGGTAGCGGGACCGTCAGGGCTCCAGAACCGGGTGCTTGCGCCAGCGCTCGTCGGGGGCGTAGTCCACGAACATGGGGTGGTCATCCACGGCGGCCCTGAGGCGACAGTGGGCGAGCCAGGTGCCGTACTCCTCGGGGTGCTGGCGCAACCAGGGGCTGGCGTGCTGGTCCAGGAAGCGTCGCATCAGCCCCTTCCAGTCCTTGCCGGCTGGGATCAGCGGTTCGCCGAGCTGGCAGATGCTCGTGGCGCCATCGGGCGTGCGGCAGAGGGTGGGCACCACGGCTGCACCCGTGCTGGCGGCGAGGCGGAAGGCTCCGGGGTTGAGCAGCGCCTGGCGACCCAGGAAGCGTGTGCGGACCCAGCGGTTGCCCTGGCGCCCGTCGAAGGCCAGGGCCAGTAGCTCGTTGTTGGCCAAGCGGCGGAACAGCTCCCGCGTGGGGGTGTGGATGGTGATGAAGTCGGCGGGCAGCCGGTCCTCGTGGCTCTCCTTGACCTCGACCACGCGCCGCTGCCAGCGGTTGGTGGGCAGGGCCTCGGGGTGCAGCGCTGCGACCTCCTCGGGGGGCATCCCACGGGCCGCGAACTGGGTGTAGGGGTAGCCCTTCAGCGACAGCGAGGCGATGGGAAGCATGAAGCTGCCGGCGTGGGCCGACAGCACGATGGCGCCCTTGCCTCGGTCGAGGGCACGCTCCAGGTTGGGCACGCCGCGCAGCTCCAGGAAGTTGTCCACGCTGTCGGCGTCCAGCGCTCCCATCAGCAGCTCCTCGAGGTGGACTCGGAAGGCCACGCGGTAGCAGGAGCGCACCAGCGCGTTCAGCTGGCGCTGGGGCATGGAGAGGCCGAAGATGGCGCGGTACTCCGCCGCGATGCGCCGGCGCTGGGCGCCGCCCGCCCTGAACGCGAGGCGCCACAGAGGCCAGAGGCGGTGTAGTCGCTGGGGCTTGCGGGGATCGAGGGCGCCGCGAAGCTTTACCTGGAAGGCCCAGCGGGCCAGGTCCCGGGGGTGGGCGACCCAGTCGGAGAGGGGCGGCTCGGGCGGGGCGGGGCTCATGGAGGCTCCTGGGAGGGGATGCCAGCTAACCGGGTAGGGGCGCGGAGTGATAGGGATCGCGCTCGCAGGAGCGACCATGCCCACCATCATCGCTGTGCTCACCGACTTCGGCACTTCGGATCCCTACGTGGGGATCATGAAGGGAGTCATTGCGCGCATCGCCCCTGACGCCCGGGTCATCGACATCAGCCACGGTGTCCCGCCCCAGGACGTGCTGGTGGGGGCCCTGTGGCTGGACAGCGCCGTGGACTGGTTTCCCCCCGACACGATCTTCCTCATCGTGGTGGACCCCGGGGTGGGCAGCGCCCGCAGGGTCGTGGCCTGCGAGATCGGAGAGCAGCGCTTCGTGTGCCCGGACAACGGCCTGCTCTCGGCCGTGGCCCAGCGCCTTGGCATCGGCGCGGCGGTGGTGGCCTGCGAAGAGCGCTACCACCTGTCCGGTGGTTCCAGCACCTTCCACGGCCGCGACATCATGTCCCCTGTCGCGGCCCATCTCGCGGCCGGTGTGTCGCTGGAGCGGCTCGGGCCCCCGGCGGGTGAGCTCGAGCTGCTGGCGCTACCCAGGGCGCGTCGTGCCCTGGACATGGTAGTGGGCGAGGTGATCTACACGGATCACTTCGGCAACCTCATCACCAGCATCCTGGCCTCGGAGCTGCCCGCGGGGGCACGCATCGAGGTCGGTGGTCAGCGCCTGCCCTTGGGTCGGACCTACGCCCAGGTCGAGCGGGGCGAGCCCCTGGCCCTGGTGGGTTCCACGGGCAGGCTGGAGATCTCTGTGCGGGACGGCTCCGCGGCCCGCGACCTCGCGCTGGGAGCAGGAGACGCCGTGCTGGCGCTGGCGGGAGACAGCGCATGAGCCATGAGCCGGTGGAGGAGCTGGGAGACCGCACACTGCGTCGCGACTCCCGCGCGCTGAAGAGAGCACTGGTGGAGATCACGGTGCTGTGGCTGGTGGTGTTGCTGGCCATCCGGGCGGTGGTGACTGTGCAGGAGGCGCTCGGGCTGCACGAGGTCGTGCTGGCCCTGGTTCCATTCCTGTTCATCTACGGCCCCGTGCTTCTCTGTAGGCTCCGCGGTGTGGACAGCTATCGCTACCGCCTCTTCGTGCCGGCCTTCCGCGATCTCGACGCCTGGCGCTCCGCCCTGCTCACCAACCTGAGGCTGCTGGCGATCGGCATCGTCCCGTGGCTGGTCTGCTACCACCTGTACCAGAGCATCGTCTTCGGTCACCAGCCCCGCATCGGCCACCTGCTGCGCTACGCGCGCAAGGCCGAGACCACACCTTGGCTCAGCGATCTGCTGGGCTCGGCGGGGGCCGACGCGTGGACCCTCCTCGCCGCACACCTGGCCGTGTTGGTGGCCTACCACCTCTTCTTCGTCGCGATCCCCGAGGAGTTCTTCTATCGCGGCTATCTCCAGACCCGGCTGAACGAGATGCTCCCCCGCCGCTTCCTGGTGGCTGGGGTGCCCTTCGGTCACGGGCTGTGGATCGCGGCGCTGTTCTTCGCCTTCGGCCACTCGCTGGTGGAGGTGCAGTGGTGGCACTTCGCCACTTTCTTCCCCGGCCTGCTGTTCGGATTGCTCCGCGAGCGCAGCGGTGGGGTGATCACCGGGGCCTTCCTGCACGCCGCCTGCAACGTGATCGTCCATGTCCAGGACGCGCTTTACGGGGTGATCGTACCCCCATAGTCTTCCCGCGACTCCAGCTGAGCCTCGAGCTCGGCCACGCGCTTGCGCAGGACACCCACCTGGGACTCGAGGCGGGCCTGGCGTTCGCGGAGCTGCTCGTAGTCGGTGCGGGTGGGGACCCGACGCCGATCGAGGACCTCGTAGATGACGTCCTCGAGCGCTCGCTCGAGGTAGGGGAGGGCGGAATCGACGAGAGTGGAAGCGAGCAGATCGCGCGTGGTGCCCACGGAGCCTCCGAGCCAGCGCCGACGCGGAGTGCGCCGGTACCGGAGCATGGTATCCACGCCGCCTCGCGCCTTCCAGGAATGTGCATCCCTGGATGGGGCCCGAGCCATCGACCACGCTCGCATTGGTGGAGCGCCCGGATCCCGGGTTCTCGCTCGGAACCCATGCCCCTTCGACGGTGTCATGCAGATGGACAGGATCCCTGTCCTGGTCTGCATCCACTGCAGGTGATACACTCGCCCGGTCCAAACGGGACCACCCCTGCCGTAGCGGGAACCCGGAGACGCGATGGCTCAGTGCCCCTTCTGCAAATCCAGCATCGATGATGAGCTCGCGAGATTTGGCGGCCACTGCCCCAAGTGCGTCATCGAGATCCCCGGCGACGAGACCCCCACCGATCCCGGCATCGGCAAGCGGGCCGAAGAACAGGTCGAAACCGAGCGGCAGCGCCGCTGGGGCGTGTTCGCTGCCGTCGGCGGATTGGTGCTCGTGGTGGTGGTGGCGGCGGGCTCCATGCTCTGGTGGCGCATCGACCAGCAGCGTCAGGCCGAGCTGGCGGCTCAGCAAGATGCCGCGATCGACTTCGAGTTCACCATCGCTTCGGCCGCGGGTCACGAGCTGCCCACGCTGCAGCCCCGGCAAGACGAAAATCCTGGCTCGGGTGCCTCCAGCTCTCGCGGCCACGGTGGCTCCGTCACCACGGTTCCCAGCAGCTCGTCCTCGGGTAGCACTGGCAGCAAGCGCTACGACTTCATCGGCTCTTCGGAAGAGAGCCAGCCGGAACTCGCCAAGCTCCAGGAGCGCACCATCGATGTCGCGCCGGGCGCGGATCTCGGCAGCATGGGTCCGAGCATCTCCATCAGCCGCGGTGGCTTGGCCGGCCTGGCCCTGAGCGATCCGGAAGAGATCCGCCAGTCCGTCGGCACCGCCCTCAAGGTCTACTCCAAGCAGATGAACACCTGCTACGAGCGGCGCCTCAAGGCCACCCCCGACCTGGCGGGCACCTGGGACGTCAGCTTCACCATCGGCACCTCGGGGCGCACCGCCGCCATCGCCGTGGTCCCCCACACCACCCGCGATGCGTCCCTCGAGTCGTGCATGTCCAACGCCATCGCGACCTGGACCTTCACGCCGATGGTCAGCCCCCAGAACTTCGCCAAGGCCTATACCTTCGGCGTCGAGTAGTCCTCCGCCTCACTCCCACCCCAGTCCGGGGCTGTAGGGGTCAGGGCTGTAGGTTCGCACGACCCGCACGGGGTCCGATCCCAGGTATACACCGGCCATGGCGCACAGCAGCTCCGCGCTGGTGAGAGCGTGCTCTCCCACGCGGGCGAAGGCGGGGAGCTGGGCGCCGCGTGTGGGGACCAGCTGGGCCACCGAGGCCCGAAGCTCCTCTGCGTCGATCACGACGCCGCCGCTCGGCAACACCGAGCGTGGAGACGCCTGCGGCGGCAGCACGGGGTGAAGCTCCCAGGGAGGGACGGTCTCGCTCAGCGCGAAGGACAGGGCGAGCCAGGTCTCGGACAGCGCGAGTCCCTGTCCCACGGTGCGGGGGAGGGTGGCTCCTTCGGTCCCACAGCCCAGGGAGGCGGCGGCCAGCTCCAGCTCCTGGGGCACCACCGTCTGCGCGGGCCCTGACCCGTCCAGCTCGGTGGTGGCCGTGGCATCCGCCGGGCTGGTCCTGAGCCAGGCCTTCAGAGCGCGCTCGGCCTCGACGCGTCCGACGACAGCGGCACCGCAGGGCTCCAGCACCTCCCGGTTCCAGCGGTCGAGGAGCGGGATGTGGCGGGTGGCGAGGCGGGCCGGAAGTGAAAGCCGAACCACCGGCGGACCTCCGTCGGCCAGATCCGCGGCCACACGATCGAGGAGCGCTGCGATGGCACCCTCGGCACCCAGCGAGGCGTCCGCTTCACTGGGTTGGACAGGCCACAGCACGAGACCGGAGCCCTCGATGTTCCTTGGGTCCCGGCTGCGCCGAGGAGCCTGCTGCACACCATCTGGAGCCGGTAGCTGAAGCGTGAAGCCGAAGATCTCCAGGCTGCCCTCGAGGGCAGGGGACAGCCTCGCGGTGCCCACCGCCTTGGGCGTCTGCCCCACGGCGCGGCGCAGGCCCCGCCTGTCCCGGCGGAGCTGACTCCAGGTGGCACTGGGGCTCCCACCGGAAGTCGGCTCCCGAGGCCAGTGCAGCCACAGGCCGGCCTCCAGCCCAGCGTTGTCGAGGGTGGCGGCGACCTCGGGTATGCCCTCGACCTGGCCCGGGCGAACCAGCAGCAGGGCTTCCACCCCCAGGGGGGCGAGAGCCTCGGCGGTCTCGACCAGGCCGCTGTCCCTTCCCAGTCGGACGTCGAGCAGGAGGTCGGCTGCACACCGCTCGGGCTGCTCCGAGAAGTGGGTCCCAGGCTCTCCGTGGGACGCCGGGAGCGCGAACAGGAGCGCCAGGAGCGGGTTCTTCACCGGCGCTCCGGGCGCAACTCGACGGCGAACAGCAGGGCGTCGAGGCCCGCGCCATAGTAGTCGGGCCGGCGTCCGCAGCGCGCCAGGCCGCAGGCTTCGTACAGCGCCTGCGCAGCGCTGTTTTGTTCTCCGACCTCCAGGAAGAGGCGGCGGGCTCCACAGCTGCGCGACCAGGCGCAGCCGGCCATGAGCAAGGCCCGACCGTAGCCCATTCGGCGCTCTGCGCAGTGGACCCCCACCCGGAGGACCTCGGCCTCGTCCGCCGCTCGCCGAAGGGCGATGTAGGCCAGGGCTGGCCCCGCTGCGGGGGCCACAGCGAGGTGGGCGTCGGCCCTGTCCAGCAGACTCGCGAGGCTCCATCGGCTCCAGGGGCTCGCGGGGAACAGCTCGACCTCGAGCTGAGCGATGGCGTCGAGATCCGCGACGGTGGCGAGGCGTACGGTGGGCGTCACGGAGACTCCGGGCCACCACCGGCATCGTCGGGCGCCACGGCTCGGATGCGAACCTGGGCTCGCTGCTCGTCGATCCAGGCCGCCCAGCGCTCCCGATAGGCGTCCTCGTCGCCACCAGCAGCGTAGACCGGCAGGGCCACGTGGCGCTGCACGTAGCGCTCGACCACCATCCGGGAGAACAGCAGCCCGCTCAGATCGTGCTCGCTCAGCCCCAAGGCCAGAAGAAGCCGCTGGTAGCTCTCGGGCTGGGCCCAGCTGTCCCGCAGATCGGCCAGGCGCAGCTCCACCTCTTCCGTGGTCGGGCGGTAGGTGGCCGTGTCGGCCGCCAGGCCTCGCACCAGGGCGCGATCCACCACCCGGTCGAGGGCCGGGCGCCCGGGATCGCAGAGCACCGGCTCCGGGCAAGGGAGGTGGCCCTCGAGGGCCAGCTCGAGCTGGACGTCCCAGTGGGTCACCACGCGATCACCCACGACGGCCACGACGCGATCCATGCGCTCGGCCCGAGCCGAGCCCGGGCCAAAGGACAGGGACAGGGCGAGGACGATGGCGACGTGGGCGGCTGGTGTTGGCATCGGAGCGGGATTCGGGTCGGGTGACCTTTACCCTGTGCGCCGGGATCGTTACACTCCCAGGCTTCCAAGGAGAGGCCCGGGCCGCTGCGCGGGTGGGTGATCAGGATGATCGAGGCGAGAGGCATCACGAAGCGCTACGGGCCGTTCACCGCGGTCCAGGACGTCAGCTTCGAAGCTGGCAAGGGCACCGTGCTGGGATTCATCGGTCCCAACGGAGCCGGCAAGACCACCACCATGCGAATCCTGACCGGCTTCCTGCCGGCCACAGCTGGCGACGCCATCGTGGCGGGCTTCGACGTGTTCCAGGATCCCATGCAGGTCAAGCGCCGGGTCGGCTACCTGCCCGAAGCCCCCCCGCTCTACCCGGAGCTCACGGTGGGCGACTACCTGTCCTTCGTGGCCGAGATCCGGGAAGTCCCCGCCAAGGGGCGCTACCGTCGCATCGGCGAGGTGATGGAGATGGTGGGCCTCACCGGCTGGGAGCGTCGCATCCTGGGCTCACTGTCCAAGGGCTATCGCCAGCGTGTGGGCCTCGCTCAGGCCCTCGTCCACGATCCGCCAGTCCTGATACTCGACGAGCCCACCTCGGGCCTCGATCCCGCGCAGAACGTGGGCATTCGCGAGCTCATCGGACAGATCGGCTCGGAGCGAACCGTCGTGCTCTCCACCCATATCCTCGCCGAGGTCGAGGCCACCTGCACCCAGGTGGTCCTCATCGACCGTGGGCGCATCGCCGCGAAGGGTAGCCTCGAAGAAGTCCGCACCCGGGCCACCGGGGGGCTGCGCTACCGGGTGGAGCTGAAGGGCGATGACATCGCCAAGGCCGTGGGCGGGCTCGCCGAGGTGCGCCAGGTGGAGCCCTCGGCTGGGAGCGACGGCTTCGAGGTGCTCGAGGTCTTCGCGGAGTCGGATCGGGATCCCCGCACCGCCATCGCCGCCATGGCCGCCAGCTCCGGCTGGACCGTGCGCAGCATCGAGCGGGTCCAGCCCAGCCTCGAAGACGCCTTCCTGGCCATCGTGGGTCGCGAGGATGCCAAGTCCAATGTGGGGGTCGCCTCATGAGAGCAGCCTGGGCCATCCTGCGCAAAGAGCTGCGCGTCTACTTCGTCTCGCCCTTGGCCTACGTCTTCCTGGCCGTCTTCCTGTTCCTTGCGGGCGTCTTCTTCTACCTGGGCATCACGCTCACCGGTGAAGCCAGCCTGCGGGTCATGCTGGGCAACCTGTCGGTCTCCCTGCTGTTCGTGCTGCCCATGCTCACCATGCGTCACTTCGCCGAAGAGCAACGCGGAGGAACCCTCGAGCTGCTCATGACCGCGCCGGTCCACCCCTGGTCCATGATCCTGGGCAAGTGGATGGCCAGCATGGTGCTGTGCTGCGTGATGCTGGCGGGCACCCTGGTGTTCACGGGTGTGCTGGCCTACTACGGGGAGCCCGACTGGGGCACCGTGGCCACCTCCTACCTGGCCCTGGTCCTGTGCTCCGCTGCCTTCTGCGCGGCGGGCCTGTTCGCCTCGAGCCTCACCCGCGATCAGGTGGCCGCGGGGCTCACGGGCATCATCATCCTGCTGCCCTTCTGGCTCATCGGCCAGGCTGCGCGGCTCACCGACCACGAAGGCCTGGCCCTGGTGCTCGAGAAGGCCGCCTTCCTCACCCACATGCGGTCCTTCACCCGGGGCGTGATCGACACCGCCGACATCGCCTACTTCGTAGGCTTCGTCTTCGTGTTCCTCTTCCTCACCTACCGCACCCTCGAGTCCAGGCGCTGGCGATGAAGCGATCCCTCAGGCGCAAGCTCAGCTACGGCTTCAACGCCACCCTCGTCACCGCCTTGGTGGTGGCCGTCGTCGTGGTGCTCTACGGCGTCGCCGATCGGCATCGCGCTCGGTGGGACCTCACCGAAGAGTCCGCGAACAAGCTGCAGCGGGACACCATCCACAAGGTCGAGCTGCTCGACGCCGACGGCCAGTTGGTGGAGATCACCGGCTTCACCCACCAAGCGGGCAAGAAGGACACCTACTTCAAGAACCGCGAGCTCAAGGACCTGCTCGAGGAGCTCGAGTACAGCTCCCAGTCCATCCGGATGCGTTGGATCGACTTCGATCGGGAGCGCCTCACCGCCGAGGCCCTCGGGGTACGCGACTACGGCATGGTGGTGGTGCAGCGCGGCCAGCAGCGGGTGGATCTGCGCAGCCGGGACCTCTTCCGCCACCGCGGCAAGGGCGCCGATCGCGAGCTGGTCTTCCTCGGTGAGGCCGCCCTCAACCAAGCCTTCTCCCAGCTGATGACGGACACCAAGCGGGTGATCTACGCCCTGCAGGGTCACGGCGAGCCCGATCCCGAGTCCACGGATCCGGGCGGCATGGCTTCCCTGGTGGAGCTGCTGGAGCAGGAACACTACGAGCTCGACACCCTGGACCTCGTCCGGGATCGCGATGACCCGCTGCAGGCCCCCGCAGTGCCCGACGACGCCTCGGCGGTGCTGCTCGCCCGTCCGCGCGCCACCCTCAGCGAGCCCGAGCACCAGGCACTGCTGGACTACCTCTCCCGCGGCGGCGCGCTGATGATGATGCTCGACGTCGGGCAGCCCGTACCCATGCTGCTGCCGCGGCTAGGCGTCCAGATCCAGGACGGCTACGTCATGGACCAGCTGCGGGTCTTTCCCTACGACGACCGCCCCGTCCCGGTCTACCGCCGCCACTCCATCACCGAGGATCTCCTCGAGGAGCGGCTGGTGACCGTGATGGCCCACGTGGCACCCCTGGCGCTGGTCGATCCGGCACCCCAGGGTGTGCGGGCCTCCGCGCTGCTGCGCACCAGCCGTCAGGGCTGGGTGGACCAGGGCGGCGCCCTCGAGCGCGGTGCGGCGGTCTTCGAGCCCGAGATCGACATCGAGGGCCCGGTGGACATGGCCTACGCCATCGAGCTCGGGCCCGGCCAGGGCCTGGTCAAGGCCGGTATGCCCGTGGGTCGTGTCGTGGTGGTCGGTGACGGCGACATGGTGCTCAACACCCTGGTGGCCGACGGCCCAGGCAACGCCAGCTTCCTGGTCAACACCTTCCGCTGGCTGCTGGGCGACGACGCTCGCCTGTCGGTGGTCGGTCGCCCCACCACCGTTCGCAAGCTGGCGCTGACCGAGGCCGACACCGCCATGATCCGCTGGGTGGCGCTGGCCTTGATGCCGCTGCTGGTGATGATGCTCGGTCTGGCGGTCTGGGCCAGCAGGCGCGGCCGCTAGGCGCGCGAGGAGGCACCGTGAAGGCGTTCCGAGGTACCCTGATCGCAGCGGTCGTGCTGGCCGTGGTCCTGGGGCTGGTGTGGTGGCTCGATCCGGGCATCGATGAGCCCGTGGTCACCGAAGATGCTCCCCTGTTCCGCTTCGAGAAGCCCGAGCTGGTCCGGGTGGTGATCCACCGCCCCGACGGCGAGCTGGTGTTGGCCGAGCTGGAGGACGGCAGCTGGATCGTCGAGGGCCCTGGCTGGCCCGCTGCGCGCTCCATGGTCAACCGCGTCAAGCACCAGATCCACGATCTGTCGGCCCGCGCAACCGTGATCCAGGATCCCGAGGCCCCCGAGCTGTACGGCCTGGGCGAGAACGCCATCCGGGTGGAGCTGTTCTTCCGCGACGGCGAGCAGCTGGCCTTCCTCGCGGGTGATCCCAACCCCTCGGCGGTCTCGTTCTACGTCCAGCCCCTCACTGGTGACGCCGCGGGGGGCACGGTCTACACCGTCAAGAAGTCGGCCATGGACTACTACAGCCTCGATCCCGCCGAGTTCCGGGAGCGGCGCTTCGCCACCCACGACGCCAACGACGCCGACCGCATCGAGGCCGAGCTGCCCGGTGGCCAGCGCCTGGTGCTCCAGCGCACCGGCCCCTACCACTGGCAGCTCGAGGAGCCCATCCAGTACCCCGCCAGCCGCGAGGAGGTCCGACGCCTGCTGGGCCGCGTCACCGCCCTCAAGGCGCGGACCTTCGTCGAGGACCACCCCCAGGACATGGTGAAGTACGGCCTCGACGATCCCCGGGCCCACATCCTCATCAAGTTCGCCAGCCGAGATCCCATCGATCTGACCATCGGCGAGCAGGCCGAGGTCGACGACAGCATCGGACGCCCCCGTACCTACGCCTTCATGAAGCTGGCCGACGACTTCACGGTCTACAGCGCCCCGGACGATCTGCTCGACGACTACCTGATCGATCCTCAGGAGCTGCGCCTCGAGAAGTTTATGCGCATGCGCGTGGGCGAGGTCACCGACGTGGTGGTCGATCTGTACCCCATCCCCGACGACGATCTCGAGGGCTCGGTGGTCATGATGTACCGGGCCGACAAGTGGCTGTGGGGCGACGGTGTGCCTGTGCCCGGCTCCACTCCGTCCAGGGTGGCCCTGCGCGCTGCGGAGATCCAGGCCGAGAGCATCGAGGCCGAGGAAGCGGGCGATGGCGCTCGCTACGGCTTCGACAGCCCGCGCCTCACCATCCAGCTCACCGACAAGACCGGCGCTGTGCGCACCCTCATCGTGGGCGACGAGACAGAGGCCGAGATCGACCCCGAAGGGCGCGAGCTGCGTCGTCACTTCGCTCGCTGCGACGATCACCCCACGGTCTACATCGTGTCCGACGGTGTCGTGGACGTGGCGGAGGACGCCGTGCGCGAATACCAGCGCAAGGCGGGCCACGACGCCGACAAGCAAGAACGGCACGATCGCATGGAGCAGGTCCTCGGCGAACTCCCCGAGCCCAAGGCAGCCGCCGTGCCCGCACAGCCCCAAGGAGGCACCGAGCCATGATCCATCTCCTCCTCGCCGTCCTCGCTGGCTGCGGCCAGACCGGCCCGGCCGAGCCCGCTGAGCCCGAGTCCGCGCGCAGCTTCCAGATCATCTACCAGTCCAACCTGGCGGGTGAGATCGAACCCTGCGGTTGAAAGGCCAATCAGCTGGGCGGTCTGCCCAGGCGTGCGACCTTCATCGACAAGCAGCGTGAACAGGACCCGGCCACCTTCGTGGCCGATGGCGGCGGGCTGTTCTGGCGCAGCGCCCGGCTTGCCGAGAGCCAGCTCGAGGCCACCCGCATCAAGGGAGCCCTGGTGGCCGAGAACCTCGCCACGTCGGGCATCGATGCCATCGGCCTCACCCCGGCCGACCTGGCCATCGGCTGGGACCAGGTGCAGCAGCTCGCTGCCGAGCACCTGC
>CAZHIK010000119.1:0-13612 GCA_964532635.1 uncultured Enterobacterales bacterium | reverse complement strand
CAAGAGCAGGAAACCCTGGGCGCCCTTGGCGTCGTGCCCGGCGAGCTGGTCTACTTGCTTCCCGAGCCCCCGGCGGGCTCGGGCATCCTCGAGCAGAAACCCGACTACCCCGAGACCCGTGACTACGCGGGCGCCGGCATCCTCACCCTGCTGGGTTCCATCGCGCTGGTCTGCGCCTGGTCCATCGGCTGGGGTGTCGCCCTGTCCTACTCCCGCAACCTGGCCGTGGTGCTGCTACCCGGCCTGGCCCTGGGCTTCCTCTGCACCTCGCTGGCGCGGCACGCCTGGGGCGGTCGCGGCGGGCGCTTCCGGGTGGCGCTGACAGGCTTGCTGCTTTGCGTGTTCGTCTCGATGCTCGCCGTGTCGGGGCCGGTGTTCTTCGCCGGCATCGAGCTGGGCGAGATGTTGTTCGCGGGCCTGCCGGGCATCCTCACCGGCACCGTGGGAGTGCTGGTGGGCTGGTTGGCGTGGTGGGGTCCGGTGGAGCCCCTGCCCAAGGTCGAGGAAGACTCCACCGCGGTCCAGGAAACCCAAGCCGTGGCCACAGTACAGTGCGCGGTCTGCGGTCTCCCTGTGGGCCCCGAGGTGCGCTTCGAGTGCCCCCACCGCTGCGGTCGCTGGTTCCACTCGGGCTGCTACGAGGCCCGCATGTCGGTCTACCGCGGTGATCCTGGGATCTGCGGCATCTGCAATCAGCCGGTCCAGTAGCGGGCGCGCATACGCTGGCAGTACTCTCCCAACCGGGAGCCGGTGACGCGGGTCTTCAGCTCTTCGCTGCAGGGGCCGTAGGCGATGCTGCCCAGTACGCCGTAGGCGGTGGCGTCCAGGCTGCTGGGGCCCTCACCGAGCATGAAGGGTGCATCTCCGAGCAAGTGCTCGACGGCATCGAGGTCGGCCAGGGCCTTGGCCATGATGGTGCTGCGGTCGTGGCGGGCGATGCCCTGCTGGTGCAGCTGCTTCTTCACGCTCCTGCGGATGATGCCCGGCAGCAGCCATGCCAGCGCGGGCGGCACGATCTTGGCCACCTCGGGCTTCAGGTGCTCGTTCCAGCGGGCCTCGTCCACCCAGCGGTCCCAGACGATGACGAAGTAGGTGTGCTCCTCGAGCATGCGGCGGATGGCGTGGCCCTGGGCCACCTGGGTCGGGTCGAGTTGGGCATCCAGGTCGACATCGAAGTCGGTGATCAGGCGCTTGATGATGAGCTCGGTGTCGGGGATCAGCTCGCCGTCCAGATCCACCCAGGGCACCTTGCCGCGGGGCGCCTCCTGCAGGTTGCCGGTGCGTTCCTCGTGCTCGATGCCGGCGATGCGCAGCCAGGTGAGCAGCTTGGCGCAGAAGGGGGACACCGAGGGCAGGTCCCAGGCGGCGGGCAGGGTGTAGACGGTGAGCATGCGGGCCTCCAGGTGGGCTGGATGCCTATCGCTCGGGGTCGCGTCTCGGCGAGGTTTGGCGCGCGCCCGCGGTCTCGCTGGTCTCTGCCACCTGCTCGTCGCCGGTCTCCCAGCCGTAGCTGTTGGAGATGGGGGCGGCATATTCGCGGGTGAGCAGGCGGGCGGTCACGGTGAGGGAGCCGCTGTCGGGTTGCGGGAAGCTGTGGCTCGAGGTGGAGCCCGTCCCGAAGCCCAGGCGGTTGTCGCTGGCGATGTCCACAGCTCGGAAGTGGGGCGCACCACGGTTGCCTTCGGCATCCACCATCACCTTGGCGAACAGCCAGCCGGGCAGGCCCGCAGCGTCGTCGCCGTCCACCAGGTAGGCGATGTCACCGGGCTCCAGGGCCGGCGGCGCGTCCGCCAAGGTGGCGGTTCCGCCGATCACACCGCTCACGTTCACCTCGCCCAGCACCAGGGTGATGGGCAGCCCCTTCTCCTGTGCGCTGGAACCAGGGAAGGCGTCGGTTCCCGGGCCCTCGTAGTCATCCCACTCACCGGTGGGGCGCACAAAGCGTACCGCGCTGGTCGACGGAACGGTGACGCTGCCGAAGTCCAAGGTCGTGCCGCTGGTGGTGAAGTCGGTGCCGTAGCTACCCATGGCGCGGTATCCGCCGACATCGGGCACGGCCTGGCCGCCGATGGCCGCGACGGGCTGGCCGTCCTGGTCTACCGCTTCCACAAGCATGATCAGCTGACGCATGGGATGACCCGTCGGCAGGGCGTGGCCGCCGCGCCAGTTGTTCACCCGCACCTCGGCCTCGATGGCGTCATCGCCTTCATCCAGGTTCACCGACAGACCGTAGACCTGATCCTCCTCGAACCACTCGAAGTCGTGGTGGAAGACCTCGCCGTAGCTGCGAAGCCAGCCCTGATCGATGGAAGGTTCGAGGCCTCGCTCGCTGATGTCGTAGGTGCTGCTCTCTTCGTCCAGTACCTCCATGTGACAGGTGGCACAGGTGGTCTCGCCGCTTGCGCAGGGGCCGGCCTCGCACTCGGACCAGGTCTCGTTGATGGGCAGGCCGTTCGGCCAGCGGGCCTCGTCGATGGGCATGTCTGCGCGCAGGGCGCTGCGGGTATACTCGTGGCAGCTCGAGCACCAGGCGGACTCGCGCATGCCCGGCTCGTAGGCGCCCTTCATGATGGCCACGACCACGTCCGGGTAGGGCCCGAAGGTGATGGGATCGTACTCCTGGGAGACCACTGTGGTCTCCTCGCTGGGTCGCTGAAGCTGGATGGCGCCATCGCGCCCCGGTGCTCCGCCGGCGACCACGTCACGGGTCTTGTGGCACAGATCGCAGGTGACGCCCTCGTCGTAGGCGAGCCCCGTGGCCCTGGCCAGGTCGATGCTGCCGCCGGGGTGCCAGTCCACCGCTGGTGCGTGGCAGTCGCCGCAGCTGCCGTAGGCCTCGAGGCTCTCGGCGTGCTCGGGGTGATCGCAGGACATCTCGTCCTCATCGCCGCAGCCCTCGTGCAGGAAGGGCAGCACGCCCTCGTCGACGTAGCAGCGCTCCACCGTACCGCCTTCGACACCCGGTTCCTGCCCGGCGGCCATGAAGCCACCCATGCCGGCGCAGGTCTCCGCATCCACGACCGTACCGCCGGTGTAGAGATCCCAGGTGCGGGAGTTGGAGGCCGAGCGGTGGTGTGGAGAGTCCACCCAGTCGTCGGCCTTGGTGGGGTGGCAATGGCCGCAGTCGGTGGTGTCCATGGACATGGACGTACCGCCCGGCTGGAAGTGGTAGTCGGGGTTGTCGTCGGCCGGATCGGGCAGGGGGTTCAGCACGATGTCGAGGGTCCCGCTCGGACCGCGAGTGTCGTGGATGTCCGCGCCGGAGCTGATCCAGCCTTCCATGCCGGCCAGGACCCAGCGATCCGTGATGCCGTCGTCGCCGACCTCGACCGTGGCCCGACCATCGGCGTCCGTGGCCACCCAGTCTGGCTGGTCCACGCCGCCGACCATCACGAAGGCGCCCTCGATGGGAGTGCCGTCGGGATCGGTGACCTCCACGTCGGCGCTGCCGGTCCAGCGTGGCTCGGGCGCTGTGTCCTCGGGAGGCTCGGTCTCCTCGGGTGGCTCGGTCTCTTCGGGGGGCTCGGTCTCCTCGGGAGGCTCGCTGTCGATGGGGGGAGCGCTGTCATCGGGCTTGGGGCAGCCAGCGATCAGCAGCGCGGAGAGCAGGAGCGGTGCGTTCCTCATCGTGAGGCGTTCCAGTGCTCGACGATGGCCTCGAATCCCTGGTCGTTGCCGTGGCCCATGTAGCAATGGAGGATCTCCATCTCGGGGGTGAGGACGCACTTGCCGGGCAGGGCAGAGCCGTCGTAGGGCATCGAGGCGATCACCTGCTGTTCGTGGTCCGACAGCACGGGCATGGCGTCGTCATCGATGGCCTCCCAGTAGATCAGGGCGTCCTCGGCATCGGGCACGTTGCCGAGGGTGTCCTGGAACAGGGTGACCAGGAACGAGAAGGGGATGTCGGGGTTGTCGCTGGTGAACTCGGCCGCGTAGTCGGGGAGGCTGACCGCCTCCGTCTGACAAGCGCCTCACCAGGACGCAGTGATGAACAGGATGTGGTACTCCTGCGCGAAGTCCCACAGGTCCACGAGTTCGCCGCATTGGTCCGTGAAAGGGATGTTGGCGACCACGTCGCCCAGCTCGGTGCCCGAACTGGTGAGGTCCCCGGGATCGTTGTGTGGCCAGCCACAGGCGTAGCAGAGCTCCTCGGGATCGGTGGGATCGCTGACGCAGTCCACCTCCTCGCCGTCGCTGAGGCCGTCGCCGTCGCTGTCGGGGTTGTCGGGGTCGGTGCCGAGGAGTTCCTCGGTGCAGCCGTCCAGCCCATCGCCGTCCACGTCGTCCGTCGAGCAGTCCGTGGTACCGGGCTCGGTGTCCTCGGGTGGAGCGGTGTCGATCTTCTCGGGTTCGCCGCAGGCGATGGCCAGGATGGCGAGGGCCGAAGGTGCGAGGAGTCTCGAGAACATGGGACCTCCGTGGGGTGGTCCCTAACTTGACACGGAACGTTTCATTTTTCCAGGCGAATTGTCGCTGCGGACGCTACGCTGGCGGCTACATCACAGGAGGTCCCATGAGTCGAGCTGGTTGGCTGCTCTGTGCGCTGCTCTTCGTCCCCCTTGCGGTAGGCTGCGGCGACAAGACGGAGCCCGAGGACACCGCGGAGGTTCCGGACGGTGACGACACCGGAGGCGACACCGCTCCCCCAGACGACACGGACACCAGCGTGGAGACCGTGGCGGTCCCCAAGGCTGATTTGAGCACCACCGCGACCTTCTACGAGTACGAGGGAGAGTCCACCACCATCCGCTACTTCGCAGTGCTCGACGAGGCCAGCGCCTACCACGTAGCCTTCGACGCTTGCGATGCCTGCTACCCGGCGGACCAGGGCTACAGCCAGGACGGCGTGGAGGTGGTCTGCAACAACTGTGGCAACCGCTACGCCATCGAGGAGCTCGGCACCCAGAGCGGTGGGGGAGGTTGCTGGCCCGGGCACCTGCCGTTCACCGAGACCGAAACCGAACTGGTCATCCTGGTCTCCGACCTCGAGGCCGGCTCCTACTACTTCGAGTAGCACCATGCGGTATCTCATCCTTGTGGCGTGCTTGGGCCTGGTCGCCTGCGGTGAGCCCGATGACACCGAGGCCCCCGGTGACACCTACGAGGCGGACTCGGACACCGACGCTGACGCCGACTCGGACAGTGATACGGACACCGATCCCAAGGACGTGGGGAGTCCCGCGATGGCCTTCGCCATGGAGGACATCAACCCGAGCTCCCCCAGCTACACCACCGTGGTCCGGTCGGAGGACCTGTCCGGCACGCCCTACGGCCTGCTCTTCATGGACTCCCGCTGCACGGGCTGCATTGATCTGGCCGATGACGTCTGGGCCTTGATGGCGAAGCACCCGGACTGGTACGCGGCGCTTCCCATCTTCGGTGTGCAGAGCTTCAGCGCCCACGAGAGTGTGCCCGGAACGGCCGAGCCCATGGTGGAGAACAACGACCTGCCCTACCTGGTGGACGTGGAGCACAACACCGTCTGGGGTGGCTACGAGGCACTGAACCACGACCTGGTGATCATCTCGGCCGATGGCGTTGTGGAGGCCTGGCTGCCTCTGTACGTCTGGCCCGAGGACATGGCTGATCTCACCGCGTTCCTCGAGGAGCGCTTCGGGGAGTGAGCCGGGAGGCCCCGTCGCCGGGATGGTGAGAAATGGGGCTATGCCCGTAGGCTCGTGGCTGCGGCGGTCACCAGCTCGCCGAAGCGGGCGGGGCCCTCCTGCTCGAGCAGCTCGCCGAAGCGTGCGCGGATGAGCTCGAGGGGCTGGGGGTGGGCTGCCAGTTCGGTCGAGCATGCCATCAGCTCTGCGAGGGCGGCGACGGGTCGCTCCAGGGCCCACAGAGCAGAGGCCCGATCCAGGGCCAGGCTGGCGAGCATGGCGGGGTTGTGGCGTGCGCGGGCCACGGCGCGGAGGGGGTCCGAGGTGGCCAGCAGGTCTTCCCACTGGGCGTCGCCGAGCTGCAGCGACACTACGAGCAGGCCCGCGGAGGCCTGCACCAGGCTGTCGCGAGCGCGGGCTGCCAGGCCCAGCGCCTGCTCGAGGTTGGCTCGTGCCGCCTCGAGCTCGCCGGTGCGGAGCTGCAGGCTTCCAAGGAGCAGACAGGCGCGAGCCGCTGGCCCGTCGGCTCTATGGCCCAGGGCCAGCTCCACGGCTTGCACCAGGGCCCGTCGCGCCCGGTAGGGATCCCCGCCCAGCTCGCAGCGGTCCGCGAGCTCGAACAGAGCGGCCAGGCGATCGTGGTCACGGGAGGGGGGCAGAGCGTCGATGGCCTCGCGCAGCAGCACTGCGGCATCCATCGGACCCAGCCAGGCGCGGGCCAGCAGGTGGTCGAGCCGCAGCTCGGGCGTCCGGGCGGCGGTGGCGTCCACGGTCTCGAGGAGCGCCTGGGCCTGGGGGAGGTCGCCCGCGCGGCAGCAGGCGCGGACCGCCAGCAGCGCGGCCCGGGCCGCCACGAGCGTGGCGTCTCGGCTGTGGGCCAGGCGGACCAGCTCCACGAGGTGGGCGACGGCGTCGGGTGCATCCAGCACCAGGAGCAGCTCTCCGAAGCGCAGCTGGGCCCTGAGCTGCAGCACGGGATCGGGTCGGCTGGCCAAGCGCTTGGTGAGAGCACGGCGCAGCGGGTCGGCCCGATCGAGCCCATCGCCCAGCAGAGGGGTGGCCTCGAGGGCTTCGAGCAAATCCTTGGTGCCGAGCTCGTTCACGCCGCCTCCTCAACCCAGCTCGCTGATGGCGGCGAGATCTTCCAGGCAGCGCTGCCGCGCCTGGTCCATGCGCTCTCGGAGCTGCTCGAGCTCTCGGTTGGCGTGCAGGAGGTGATCCCCGAATCCGGCCAGGGGTTGCTGGTGGGCTTGGCTCAGTACCTCTCGGGCCTGGAGTAGCTCGAGCGCGGCGGCGCGGAACTGCTGGTAGGCCCGGCGGAGGCTGGCTGTGATCAGGTCGTCGAAGGCGGAGCGGCGGCTGGCCAGTGCCGCCGTGCAGAGCTCCACCTGTGCCCGGCCGCCAGCGGCGAGCAGGGCGTCGATGCTGCGAAGCAGGGGGGTGAGGTCGGCGTGGAGCTCGCTTGGGCTGGGGCTGGCGGCGCGCAGGGCGGCGTCCACCACGGACACGGGATCGCCTGGATCCAGCTCTGGCGTCGGTGGGGGAGGGGACCAGCGTAGCACCGCGGGCAATGCTGCCAGCTGGCCCACGTGGCTCAGCGCAGGGACAGCCCAGTGACGAGCCACCGGCCCGGGCTTGCGCTCGATGGCGGCGCGGCGTGGAGTCGAGCCGGCGATGCGAGCGTAGAGGGTGTGGGTGGGCGGAACGCTCTCGGCGACGCTGCCGGCTGCCAACAGCGTGAGATCCAGGGCGGCCTGGGCCAGGGCTGTGCGCACAGCTCGGTCCCGGATGCTGCCGTGGTGGAGCCCGTCGGCGGACATGCCGAGCACCGCCAGGGAGCCCATGCGCGCAGCCGCGCCGGCAAGACCACCGCGCTCGGGCATCAGGGTGCCCGGAGCTGCGGCGCAGAGGCGCGCCAGGCTGCGGCCCAGGGGTGTGGTGGCCAAGCCCTGTGCGAACGCGCCCACCGCCATGGGGCGACCCAAGGCGTCGTAGGGTCCCGCCAGATCCTGGCGCTCGTCCACGCCGCAGCCCCGACCCGCCACCAGGCTCGCGTCCTCCCAGGCCTCGAGGGGCACGCGGAACAGGGCGTCGCCCAATGGCTGGGCGGTCATCGCGTCCCGTCGTGCGATCTCCTGACTGCCCCGATGCAGCTCGCTCCGTGCGGCCTCGAGGGTCTCGGGGCCCAGGCGCCCCTTCTCGCGGTGCTCCTTCAGCTTCGCCAGGTTGCCCCGTCCACTGCGATCGAAGCGCAGCGCGGTGCGCCCGGGGTCTTCCGGCAGGGGGAGGGGCTCGTCGTCTTCTTCGTCGTCTCCGCCGTAGTGGCGCTCGGGTGCCAGGCCGGCGCCCGGGCCAGCGGCGGGCAGGCCTTTCTGCACGCCGGGGGCGACGGCCGCGGTGCGGCTGGTATCGAGGCCAGGACCCTCGACCTCATCTCCGAGGCGGTCCAGGAGTTCCTCTTCTTCCTCGCCGAGGTCCCGTCGCTCCGCGGTAGTGGAGGCGATGCTGCTGTGCTCGGGTTGACCCAGCAGCTGGGCCACCGCCTGATTGCCCCACTGCTCCTGGAGCCGGGCGGCCAGCTCCGCGGAGATACCGCGCTCGCGATCCAGCTTCTGCAGCTCCCGCTTGGCGCGCTCGGAGGGCTTCCTCTGCGCCTGCGGTGCCCCGCGTGGGCGGGGTCTGGACTTGCCGCTGCGTTGGTCGCGCGAGGCCGCCACGGTCTACCTAGGTCAGGGGGGATCGGATACGGGTTGAGAGAGGCAGAGCTCCCGTTCTGCTACCCTCGACGTCACAGGGAGCGAGTCATGAATCCTATCGCAGGGCTTAGCACCACGGGAAGGCGACTCCACGGACCCGCGTCGGATCTCGTGGAACTGGTGAGCGACTCCGGCTACCGCCACACCGCCATCGTGTTCCACCCCGAGTATCGGGATCACCCCGCCATCAACAGCGCCCTCACCGTTGTGGCCGGGTACCTCGAGTCACCGATGGTCACGGGCATGGTGGAGCTGCACGCCCACGAGACCAGCGAGGGCGCCTTCGTCTACCCCACCGGACAGGCCACATCGGTGGCAGAGCTCAACCGTACCTTCGCGGACTTCGGTGAGGCTCCGGGTGTGCGCGCGGGGCTCGAGCTGATGTTCGCCGCCGGCGAGATCCTCATCGAGGCCGCCGAGACGGGCGAGGGCCACGGCGTGTACTCCCATGGCGGGCTCACCCCGTGGCGCCTCATGATCAAGCCCGACGGCCAGGTGTGGATCATCGGCTACGCCTTGCCCCAGGTGGAGATCCTGCGCTTCCACGAGGACACCCACGCCATCCCGCGTGAGGACTCCTTCCGCTACTGTCCTCCAGAGCGCATGGTGGCCGAGGCTGAGGACCTGAGCTCCGACCTGTTCGCCCTGGCGCTGATCGCCTTCGAGCTGATGACTGGCAAGCCCGTCTACGACGGGCTGGTCAACGACATCCGTGCCATGGCCAGCCGGGCGGAAGGCTCCCGTCGGCTGTTCCGCTTCCGCGACCAGCTGCCCAAGTCCGTTCAGGAGCTGCTCAAGATCTGCCTGCGGCGCGATGCCGAGGACCGCTTCACCGACGGTGACAGCTTCATGGACGCGCTGCAGTCCGCCCTGGGCGGTGCCGACATCACCGGCCCATCCCTCATCGACGTGATGGAGCGTGTGGGATCCGTCCCCGAGCGCGTGGGCACACCGCTGCAGGACGGCGGGGCCACCATGATGGTCACCCGCGAGAAGCTTGCGGAGATGGTCTCCTCCCAGGACGAGGGTCCCACGCGCACGGCTTGGAAGCCGCCCACCCGGAAGCGTCGGGCCAGCCCACGCGCCGCCAAGGGTGGAGACGAGCCCGCGCCCAAGCCCGCCGAGCCCACGCCCGCGCGCCCGGCCGCCGATGCCGCCGAGGAGCTGCAGTCCAGCACCGACGGACCCAAGTGGCGTCGCCCCAGCCGGCGCAAGCCCCGACGCGCCCCCTCGGCTGCGGTGGAAGAACAGCTCGAACAACCCGTGAGCCAGGCTGCCGAGCCGCCCGAGGCCGCCGAGCCCGCGCCGCGGCGCGCGGCCTCCAACCTGGCCAGCAACATCATCGGTCAGGGTGCTCGCAAGCCGCCCGCCCGCCGACGTGCCCCACCGCGCAGGGCCAGCTCCTCCGTGGACGAGGCTGCGCCTCCCCCCGCTCCCGAGCCCGTGGCCGAGGAACCCTCCGAGCCTCCCAAGCGAGCCCCTGCGCGGCTGCCTGTTCGCGGCCGCCGGCCGGCTCGCTCGGCGCCCAAGGAGGAGACCCCGGCGCCCCCGAACCTCGGGGCGCCCCCCAGTCCTCCGCCGGCCCCTGAGCCCACCGCCCCCGCGCCCCCGGCCCCACCTCCGGCTCCGGCCAAGCCCAAGGCGGAGCCTGCGCCTCCTCCTCCCCCTCCGCCGGCCGAACCCAAGCGCAGCGCGCCGGCCAAGCCCAAGCCCAAGCCCAAGCCCAAGCCCAAGCCCAAGCCCAAGCCCAAGCCTCCCCCCGAACCGCCGCCGGCGCCCAAGATGAACAAGCGGGCGTCCAAGGCCCTCGACGCCGATCCCGTACCGGCGCCGCCCCCCACCGAGACGAAGCCCAAGCCCAAGCCAGCGCCGCCGGCTACCAAGCCCAAGAAGCCGGCCAAGGCCGAGCCTTCGGCTCCAAAGGCCAAGAAGAAGGAACCCTCCGCCGCGGCTCCCGTCATGACCGGGCTCACGGGCCGTATCCCCGATCCGCTGCCCACCGACGCGGGTGGTGGCGATGCCAAGCGCTACAGCCTGCGCATCGCGCCCGGCGCCAAGGAGCGGCGCTTCCGTCTGCCCGTGAACCAGCCTGTGTCCGAGGCCGTGGCGAAGCTGGTGGGTATGCTCCTGCCGCTGCGCACCGATGCGTCCGGGCGTCTCACTGGCTGGTATCGCTTCTCCCAGGGAGGAGTACAGCCCGCGGGCAATCCCGCCATGGGTAGCTTCGACGACGGGGAGACCATCGATCTCGAGCTGGTGCCCAACCGCGTCGTGCCGCTGAGCGTCCGCATCGAGGCGGACGGTGGCCACGTCAACCTGCGCCTGCAGCTGGGCATGGCGGTGCCGGCGTGTGCCATCATCGACCACGTCTGCGAGTTGCTGTCGCTGCCCGCCGGTCGCTGGCGCCTCCACGCGGGTGAACGGGCCATGCACACCCACGAGATCCTCGCCGATCTGGCCGACCTCGACACCCTCGAGCTGGTGATTCGACGATGAGCCAAGAGCGCTGGGACGTCGTACTCCGGTACCTCGACGGGCCGCTGGCCATGCAGCCCGAGCAGACCTACCGCGGTCCCGTGGTGCGCCTGGGCGCCAACCCGGGGCCCGGCGGGATCGCGCTGGCCGGCTACCGCGGCCTCAACGGCCGCCATGCCGTCATCACCGCCTACGATGGCGGTGAGGTGGCCATCGCCGCCGTGGGCAATGCGCAGGTGCGCGTGGCTCCCCACGCCAATGTGGACTGGGCCGACATCGACGTGTTGGTGAGCGCGGTCTACATCGGCGATGGAGACGCGGTCCACCTGGGTGCGCCAGGTCGCGGCATCACCTTCCAGTTCGTTCGGGCCCAGCGCCTGGGTGTCTGGGAGCAGCGCCAGATCCTGTCCGATGCTTCCCAGGCCACCCCCGAGGTACAGCCCACCAACATCGAGGAGCTGGATACCCAGGGCGGCATTCCCACCTGGTTCGTGGGTGGTGTGGTGCTGATGGGCCTGGTCACCGTGGTGGGTGTGCTGGCTTCCCTCATCATGGTGAACACCCGCGAGATCGCCGGGCTGGGGCCGGTCGACGAAGGTCGCGAGTACTACGACATGGTGCCCATGACCGTGGCGGTCAACTCGGAGCTGCGTGACGGCTTGCAGCAGCCCTTCGAGGACTTCGTGATGGGTCCCAACGCCGACAAGGCTCGCTGGGACGAGATCCGCGACAAGCCCGCCAACTGGGACAAGAAGCTGCTCGACCAGGTCACCCGTACCTACCAGCTCGCTGCTACCGGCTGGTCCTTCTGGAAGCGCCTCGAGGATGTGGAGTCCGAGTACGCCACGGTGGTGCGTATGCTCCAGAAGGAAGGCCTGCCGGAGGTCTTCGCTGCCATTCCCTACCAGGAGTCGCGCTACCGCTCGGAGATCGTGTCTCCAGTCTGCGCTCAAGGCTACTGGCAGTTCATGCCCGAGACCGCCCACAGGCTTGGGCTCGAGGTGCGGGACTGCTCGTTCAGGGGCTCCAGCGTGGTGTGGACCCCCACCGAGCTCGCCCCGCCCCGCAACGCCCGAAAGCGTGCGCAGTATGTGGCCTACGACGCCGAAAAAGACGAGACCACCTGCCGCATCAAGAAGTGCGCGGTGGACGATCGCACCGATCTCGATCTGGCCACATCGGCTGCTATCGAGTCGTTGCGGGAGGCCTACGACGATCCCGAGCTGGCGGCCTCGGGAGCTGCGGTGCAGCTGGCCATCACCTCGCACAACTGCGGCTACGACGACAGCCGCTTCCAGGACAAGCAGAAGAAGACCAACGTGCTGCCTGCGTACGAGAAGTACCTCAAGGACAAGAACCTCAACCAGGGCCCCTACTTCCTGGGCGACACCCTCACCTGCACCGAGACCAACTTCAAGAACGACAGCTGCGGCGGCTACATCCCCGGTGAGAGCCAGCACTACACCCCTGCCGTCATCGCCGTCCACTTTCTCGCGGTCTGCTACTACGGCCTGAACTATGGCCACGAGGTGGCCTTCCAGCCCTACAAGCGGTACGTCCGTGGCGACGGCTATTGCACCCAGACTGCGGTGCCCGACGCCGACACCGTGCGTACCAAGCTGGGCATGTGAGGCAAGCATGAAGCTTCGTCCCTGGATTCTCGGCGCCTTCCTGCTCGCGGGCGTGGGCGTGAACGCCTACCTGCTGCTCGACGAGCGGGTGGTGGAGTCCGAGAAGACCGTCCGCCACCGCGTCGAGCGGGTGGATCCCCTGCTCGACCTCAAGTACACCAAGGCCAACCGCAAGAGCAACCTGCAGGCCTTCGGGCTGGCCGAAGAGGAGGTCTCCCAGGCCCTCGAGCGCGTCAACGACCTGGACGACGGCGGGGGCAGCAACCGCAGCATGTTGGCCATGTTCTTCGATCAGGCCGGAGACCAGACACGTCTGGACAAGGCGTTCTGCGGCTCAGGTCAGGTGCGCCCCCGCTACGCCGCGCTCGCCTACCTGATCAAGGAAGAGGGCGGGAAGCGCAAGGCGCTGAACCTGCGGCGAGTGAGTGGGCTCGAGTACGAGGGCTGGGCGCAGACTGCACGCGTCGCCGAGGTCTACGGTGAGCTCGAGCTGGCCACGGAGCGACAGCCCGACGCCACGGTCATGGGCATCGCCGCGATCCTGCTCAGCCAGGAACAGCATGTCATCGACCACAGTTCCCACTGGGGTGAGGGTCTGCGCGGTCGGTGGAGCTGGGACAAGGTCAAGAAGGACAACCAGGGCATCGATCAGCGCATCATCGAGTACATGGCGCTGATGCACCTCAGCCTCGAGGTTGCCACCGCTGAAGGTGGGTTCTGCGACCAGTGACTTCCTTTGGGAGTGGCCAGCCGTCCTGTCGGGTTATGGTTGCGCTCTTCCCGTACGCCTCTGGGCTGCTATAGTGCCCGGGTACGGTTGTTGACCGCTGGTCCAAGGATCGCCACGCGCATGGAGCCTCGTCGCCGCTTCCGCTTCTTGAAGGCCATCTCCGAAGGTAGCTTCGGCAAGGTCTACCTGGCCGAGATGGTCACTGGCGACAACTTCTCCAAGGTCGTCGCCATCAAGCTCCTCCACGGCAAGTGGGTAGGCCACGAAGAGATCGTCATGCGCTCGCGCGACGAAGCTCGCCTGCTGGGGCTTCTGCGTCACCAGAACATCGTACAGGTGGAAGACCTCTCCTCCATCAACGGCCAGTGCGCCGTCATCATGGAGTACCTCGAGGGTGTCGACCTCAAGCACATGGTG
>CAZHIK010000118.1:0-13639 GCA_964532635.1 uncultured Enterobacterales bacterium | reverse complement strand
GCGCTCCCTCTCCCCTGGGGTGAGGGGTGAGGGCTGCCTGCTGGGACCTCGGATCCCCACTGGGGTATGCGCACCCCAGGTCTGCGTGCCCCAGTGCCCCCGTCGTGTGTACGGCGTCGTATGTGTCTCGGGTCAACGCCCGATATCGACGTTCGGTGCGGTGGCACGACTCTTGCGGCTCAGTCCGGCGACACGGAGGCCACCATGCGTTCCATCCTTCTCGCCGTCACCGCCGCCATCACCACCGCCGGCTGCACCCTCTTCCAGCACGCCCCCAGCACAGACGACGCTCCGGGCGACTGCCCCATCGCCATCCGCGTCGAGGGGTGGGCTGAGCTCGATCTGCGGGAGAACAGCCCAGGTGAGCGCTGGATCGGCCAGGAGTTCCACTCGGTCTACCACCTGCCCGAGGGCATGGAGGAGTACGAGTATCAGACCATGGACACCTTCGACCTGAGCGGTGTGGTCATCCACCCCACCGCCTCGCTGGACGAAGCGGGCTTCCTGGTCATCAACATGATGAGCGAGTGGGCGGGCTCCGACCGCGAGGAGACCCTCAACCCTCCCGAGGACGACTTCCTCCGCTACGCCTACGACCGCAACGGCGGCGTGCTGTGGGCCGAGCGCGGCATCAAGTCGCAGGACGACACCTACGAGCACCAGATCGATCTGACCGAGCTGGTGGTCAACGAGACCCCGGTGGGCCCCATCATCTACCTCGAGTACACCGAGATGTACTACCAGGGTGACGACGGCGGCTCCTGCACAGAGCACTCCAGCGGCGACCAAAACGGCACCGACGGCGGCGACAGCGGCGACAGCGGATCTTCCGGTGGCTCTTCAGGTGGCAGCTCCGGCGGCTCCTCCGGCGGCAGCCACAGCGGTGACTTCTCCGCCTGCGGTGAGGACGGCGTGATCCCCGGCATCGACGTGTCCTACTGGCAGGGCAGCATCGACTGGGACGGCGTGGCCAACGACGGCATCGACTTCGCCATCATCCGCACCGCCGACGGCTTCTACGAGGATCCGCAGTACCACACCAACTGGCAGGCCGCGCGGAGCAAGGGCATCATCCGTGGCACCTACCAGTTCTTCCGTGCTGGCTACAACGGCGCCGACCAGGCCGACCTGCTGCTGGACCGCATGGGCACCCTCGAGGCCGACGACATCCCGCCCGTGCTCGACATCGAGACCACCGATGGGTACTCCACCAGCACCGTGGCCGACCGCATGTGGGAGTGGCTGGACCGGGTCGAGAGCGAGACCGGTCGCGTCCCCATCATCTACACCAGCCCCGGCCTGTGGCCCTCGATGGTCGGCAGCGAGGACTTCAGCGACTACCACCTCTGGGTCGCCCACTGGGGTGTGAGCTGTCCGAGCCTGCCCAACCACTGGAACCACTGGGTGTTCTGGCAGACCAGCTCCACCGGCTCCATCGGCGGCATCTCGGGCAACGTGGACACCAATCTGTTCAACGGCAGCTACGACGACCTGGTGGACTGGCTGTACAGCAACTGATCCCGCGGAGCCGGCACCGCGTCTGGCGGAGTCCAGAAATGTGAGGACATGTTTGGGGCGGGCTCCGTGACGAGGGCGTCCACCACGGCAAAGGTGGCCCCTCGTCCGCTTTGTTGGGCGCTCTGCGTCCATGGCTCCGCGTCGTGCGGGTTGGGGGTCGTCCACCCTCGACCCAGGCACCACCATGTCCCATCCCGTCCTCCGTCTCTCGCTCGCCGCTCCGCTCCTCGCTCCCGTCGGCTGCCATCCGTGCTCGGAGCCCCTGGGTCCGCCCTCCTTCGAAGGCCTGGGCGTGAGCCCGGGAGACGGGGAGCCCGAGGGGGACACCAGCGGGGGCGAGCCCGATGACGACACCAGCGTCGGTGCTGTGGCCGGGTCCTGGCCCGAGCGGGTCTTCGCTCCCTTCGTGGACGCTACCCTGTACCCGGTGGCCAAGCTCGCCGACATCGCGGGCCAGACCGGCCAGCCTTGGTACGCCCTGGGCTTCGTGGTGGCCGATCCATCGGCGGGCTGCGAGGCTTCCTGGGGGGGCTACTACGACCTCGAGACCGGGCCGACTTCCTGGGACGGCGGGGGCGAGTACAGCCTCTACGACCAGCTCGCGGCGCTGCGCGATGATCACGGCGGCGACTTCATCTTGTCCCTGGGCGGTGCCGCGGGGATCCCACTGGCGTCCGCCTGCTCGGATGTGGACGCTGAACAGGGACCATCCCTGCCCCGAGCAGAGCTACGTGGCCCTGGACTGCTCGTCCTGCCCGGACCAGACTCGGGACTGGCAGTTCGTGGACAGCTTCCTGGGCTACGGGTCCTGAGCGCGGTCGCTGCGGGCCACAGCTATACTCCGGGGCGCACCGACGCGGTGGAGACGTCCCCATGCGCATCCTCACTCTGTTCGCGCTACCAGCGCTGCTGCTCACCGCCTGCCCCATGCCCGATGACTCCGGCCCCGGTGGCAGTGACACCGACACGGACACCGACACCGACACCGACACCGACACCGACGCGGATGGTGACGCCGACGCTGTCTACCCCGGCGATCTCATCGGCCGCATCCAGGTGGTGGAGCGCGGCTGGGGTCACCACAGCAGCTACTCCCAGGTGGGGGTGGAGATCTGGGATGGGGTGCAGCCCGCTCACCAGAGCGCCGTCGATCAGGCCGGTGACTGCGTGGTCTACGACGGCCCGCGCATCTACGGCTGGGACTGTGATCCCCCCTGCGCCGACGGCGAGATGTGTGTGGAGGATACCTGCGAGGCCTACCCGAACCTGGCGCCGAGCGGTGAGGTGATCGTCTCCGGCCTGGCATCTGGCGAGGCCAGCTTCCAGCCCGGCAGCGATGGCCGCTACCCCTCGAGCTACGACTGGCCCTCCGACCTGTTCGAGGCCAACCAGGCCATCACCGTCAGCTCCACCGGTGGGGACACCCCCGCGCTGGACCTGCGAGCCTGGGGTGTGGAGCCCCTGGAGGTCTCCCTGGAGACCCTCGTGCCCGGGGAGGATCTGCGGTTGAGCTGGACGCCGCCCACCACCGACCAGCACAGCCGCATCCAGGTGCTGCTCGAGACCGGATGGCACGGCTCCTCGAGCATGACCTCCATCTGGTGCGACACCGCCGATGACGGCGAGCTGACGGTACCTGCCAGCCTCACCGCCCAGTTCGACATCCCCAGCTGTGGGGAGTGCCAGGAGAGCTGGATCAGCCGGTACACCCACGACACCGTGGACTTCGGCGACGGCCCCATCCAGCTCTGGATCGCCTCGGAGATCGCCTTCGTGGCCTGGTGGTAGGCGGCCATCAGCGGGCCGCGCTCATCTCCAGCGTCGCTCGGTCCGAGGGCGACAGGTCCAGCGCGACCGCGAAGGCCGAGGCGCTGGCCGCGGTGACCTGGCCCGGGCAGCTCACCTGGGCGCCGCCGGGCAGGACGATGCGCACCCGGACGCTCATGTCCTGGGCCAGCCCCGACTCCACGTAGCGCAGCTCGAGGGCTTGGCGGTGGAGCGAGGCGCGGTAGTGCCGGACGTAGCGGCTGGGATCGTTGAAGCGCACCATCACCACGGGGGGAGCAGCGCTGGCAGCCACGCGGACCTCCACCCTGTGGCGCTTGCGCTCCCGGGCCGTCGGCACAGGCCCCCTCTTGGGTTCGCGGTGGGAGGCGTATTGGGACAGGGCGCCACGGAGTGCCTCGCGACCTTTGTGGGGCTGTCGCCCACCGCCTGAGGCCAGGGTGGTGGAAGACTGGCGCATGGATGTTTCCAGGCTCGAACGAGCGTGGGGCGATGAGGATGTACTGGACGTGAGATCCCCGATAGGAGCACGCCCGCCGCCTTGGGTGAGGTCGTACAGCCAGGAGCGAAAGGTGCCACGCTGCTCCTTGGGCAGCTCGGTGATGCGCAGGGTGCAGCGGCCCCGGCCGAACTCGGGATCGATGACCTTCTCTACCACCGCCGTGCCGGACAGGGTGCGCGCGAGGCCCACCATCGAGAACTGGAACTCCAGCTGCTGACCCTGGAGTCGAGTGGTCTCACCCTCGACTTCGATGATGGAGTCGGACACCTGGAGCATCCGCGTGCTGCTCGCGCCCGTGCCGTCTCTGAGCACAATGGGCATCTGCACAGGGATCGCCATGAGGCCTCCGTGAGAGGGTCGAGACACCAGCCCGAACGCACGCTCGCCAAACAAAGGTACCCAAGAGTAGCAGCACATGGGCCCCGCTGTCCCCATCGATTCCGCCTGGATGTTCCTGCTCGTTCATTGTCCGCCTTCAACCGTTGTTGCGTGTGAAAAGCCGGGTGCAAAAGGGGTAATGGGCGTGAACGTTGTTCTCGTTCGCGAAGGTCCTCATCCCTTCTGCTTGGGTATTCGCCCCTCTTCTCTTGTGTTTTCGCGCTCCCCGCGGCTTGCGCTGCCATCGCGCACCACCGTTGTAACTGTGACTTTTTCTTAACGACACTCCCGGGGATCTTCGTGCGCATCGATACAACCCTCGATCCACGCCGTGCGGGTCTGGAGCCAGGTCCTCATTGACTCCACCGCTGCGGGGAAGGAGGCCGACTCCCAGCGCATGGCGTTGCGCTCACCGGGCTCGGACAGGGGCTCTGTCAGTTCGTCGATGAGGGCCATCTGGGAGTCGATGGACAGCTCCCCGTCCAGCAACTCGGACCAGCGTGCCCAGTAGCGCTCACGGAAATCGGGATCGTCGAACAGGCCGCCGTACCAGCCGAAGTTCCACATGTCGGTGGTGTCCCAGGTCTCGTCGGTGGCGTCCCAGGCCGAGGGATTGGTGGCCCGGTAGTCGTTGGCACCGGCCGAGCGGTCCAGGTCCCACAAGGGGCCGGCGACGATGGGGCCCTCGCGGTCCTTGTGCATGTAGCCGCTGAGGCGTAGGGCATCGGGGTTCTTGACCACCAAGTTGAGGATATGGTGGTCGATCCAGGAGTCCACGTCGATGATCTCGCTGTAGTGTCTGCCCGAGGCGGGGTCGATGAAGTCCTCCTGCACCAGCGCGTAGGCTAGGGAGTCCAGCAGGTTGCTCATGTAGACCTGCTGGACCGGCACGATCTCGTCCTCCTCGGGATCCACCCACGCCAGGGGGTAGCTGAACTCGAAGGCTCCGTCGGCCTCGCCGGCCCAGAAGCCGTCTTCGCCGTCGCCGGCGCGGTCACGCTTGAACACGTAGCTGCCGGTGAGCTCGGGCTCGGTGAGATCCATGGGCGTGATCTCCGTGACGTCCACCCGGTGGCCAGCGCGCTCGATCTCTTCGATGAGGGTGTAGACCCCCACGTAGTTGTTCATGGACACGGTGCCTGCGCCGCCGGCCATGAACAGCTCGACCATCTGTGTGCGGGTGGCGTAGCGACCCACCCGGTTGCTCAGCCCGTAGCCGAACGCGTTCCTGATCAGGGCATCATCGAAGTAGTAGGCGGAGTACAGCACCCAGTCGCCATCGGCGGGCATCCCCAGCAGCTCCACCGGGCGATCCTCCTCGCTGTCGGGCTGCCACAGCTCGATGTCGTAGCCGGGCTTGTCCAGGTGGGCGGTGGAGGAGCCCCGCACCTTGGACCGGGCGCGGCCGCTGTCGGCGGGGACGTCGCTCAGGGCCGCACATCCGTCCACCAGGTCGAACACGTCCAGGCCCATGGCCACGTTCTGGCTGCTGGTGGGCGCCGGCCGGTCGGTCCACATCACCAGCACCGGCACTGTGGACTCGAAGTCCAGCAGCTCCTCGCTCACGGACACGAAGGAGCGCGCCTGAACCGTGCCCTCCACCCCGCTCACATCCACCCGGGCGTGCACGATGCGGGAGGTGCTCAGCTCCACGGGGCCGGTGACGGGCGTTGGCTCGCAGACCTCGCCGGGCGAGGCGGTGCAGGCCAACACCTGGCCCGCGCCGTTGCTCGAGGTGATGCTCAGCTCCAGGGTGCCCGTGAAGGCGCCGCCGGAGGGCGAGAACACCGGATCGGCCTGGCCGTGGGGGATCCACTCCGTGTCGGTGTCGTCGGCGAAGGGTGCCCGGCTGTCCGCCTCGCTGTCCCTGAGCAGCGGCGGCGAGCTGACCTGGGGAGGACAGCCCGCCGTGAGCAGGACGAGCAGTGGCAAGCGAGCAGCGCGGGACATGCTGGACAGCATAGCCCAAGGCCGGCGCCACAGAATGCTAGTGGTGGGGCATCCCCGGCAGGTGCGGGTGGCCGTGCTCCTTCTCTTCGTCGCTGGCTTCGCGGATGCTCATGACCTCCACGTCGAAGTGCAGGACCACGCCAGCCAGGGGGTGGTTGGGGTCCACCAGGACCTTGTCGTCCTCGACGGCGGCGATCCAGAGGGGGAAGCGACGGCCCTCGGGATCTTCGCCGAAGAACTGCATACCGGGCTGGATGTCGATGTCGGCGGGGAACTGCTCACGGGGCACGGGCATCGGGTGGCCGCTGCGCACGCCGTAGCCTTCTTCGGGCTGGACCACGGCGGTGAGGGAGGCGCCAAGGGCCTGGCCTTCGAGCTGCTTCTCGAGGCCGGGCACGATGTTCCCGGCGCCGTGGAGGTAGGGCAGAGGGTTGCCACCGCGGGAGCTGTCGATGGTCTCGCCGGCGTCGTTGGTGAGGGTGTAGTGGAAGAACACGACCTTGCCGGCCTGGATGGTGTTGTCGGACACGATGGCTCCTGGAGTGGGGGCGCCCAGGGGTGGGCTCGGGGTCCGGGCCCCTATGGCGTCCCGGCATCCAGTGCGAGGGAAAAGGCGCTCACCAGTGCGGGCGCGCGCCACACCAGCATGCCGGCCTCCAGCAGGTCCGGGGAGGCGTCCACCGCCTCGCCGGACGCCCGCAGCGTGGCGGCCGAGGCCGAGAGCATGGCTGGTGGACCTCCCAGGCCGCGGGTGGGCTCCCAGGCCGCGGTCCAGCGGTCCAGGAAGGCCCGCGTCTCGGCCCCAGGATCCGTCCGCCCGCGCACCGCCCTGGGCAGGGGCCCGCGGAACATCGCGGGCGCGAAGCCGCGGCTTCGGTCCGTGGCGAAGAGCAGCCCCTGGTGCTCCAGGCCCCGGGATGTGCGGCGGAGCAGGTGGGCCACCAACACCGCACCGGGCTGGTCCGTGCAGCCTTCCACCAGCAGCCCGCCGGGCAGCAGGTCCAGGCCCATGGAGCGCCACGCGGCGGACACCTCCGCGGCGGCGTAGCCTCTCAACAGGTTCATGGCGCGCACCACGCGCAGGGGTGGATGCCCGGGAGCGACGAAGTTGCCCTGCACGAAGCGTAGCCCCTCGGCAGCGTGGTCCCGTCGGGCCGCCTCCACGCGCCAGCCGGTGGCGTCCACCCCGACCACCTCGGCCTGGGGCTGGCGGGTGCGCAGCCATGCTGCCCACTCCGCCGTGGTGTGCGCCTGATCGCCGACGCCTATGTCGGCGTACAAAGCACTATCCCAGGTGCTGCCGCCAGGCTCGAGGAGGGCCTGCTCCCGCAGCTCCAGGTACCGATCGAGCAGACGCAGCCGGCCGGGGCGGCTGCGGCCGGGCAGGGTGCGGGCCGTGGGGACGCGGGGGGGCATGCTGGGGTGGCTATACCCCAGCATGGTGGCACCGGAGTCCCAGGTGGGGGAGCCGTGCCCCATGCTCGAGGAAGCTGAGACCCAACACAGCTCGGAAAAACAACCGAAATCGAGCAATACGGGAAGTCCTGGAGCCCCGAAGGCCTTGGCGTGATTCTTGCGATGACCTCCAGGGACCGCTGCTGGACCCGGGGTGCACCTTGCGTGGCACACCCTGACCATCATCACGTCGATCTTTCCATGGCCCACGAGGGCACACGCACTTCTCGTCTCGCGCCAACTCCGCATATCTTCGTGTCGGAGGAGACATCTTGCCTTCGATGGAAAGAACGGCGACCCGGGTCCAGCAGGCGGTGTATTTTCAGCGGGTTACCCGCTGGAGATGACCATCAGGCTCTATGGCTTCGGCCCCACCCGCGCCGCGCGCTGCCTCTGGCTGCTGCGCGAGCTCGGCCTGTCCTTCGACTACGTCGAGGTGGACCTGCCCTCGGGCGAGCACCGCCAGCCGGCGTTTCTGTCCATCAATCCCTACGGCCGGGTGCCGGTGCTCGAGGACGGCGAGCTGCGCATCCGTGAGTCGGTGGCCATCTGCACCTACCTGGCCGACCGCTACGGTGAGGGCCGCCTGATCCCGGTGGCTGGCAGCCCTGAGCGGGGCCTGCACGATCAGTATCTCTTCTTCTCCGTGGCGGAGCTGGACGCCCCACTCTGGCGGGCGCGCTTGCACCGCGTGATGTACCCCGATGAACGTCGGATCCCGTCCGAGATCCCCAACGCCCAGGCCGACTTCCGGGCCGCGGCTGGCGTGGTCCAGGTCGAGCTGGGTGATCGCACCTTCCTGATGGGCGATGACTTCACCGTCGCCGACATCGTCCTGGCCCACACCCTCCACTGGGCTGGCTGGACCGACCTGCTCGAGGGCTTCGGGCCCCTCCAGGCCTATGTGCAGCGCTGCGTCGACCGTCCAGCGTGTCCGAGCTTCATGCGCTAGACTCAGCGCCTGATGCACCCCCTCCCGCCCCTGCTCCTGCTGTTGATGGCCGCGCGCTGCGGGCCAGACGACACAGGGCCCGGCGAGACCGACACTCCGCCGGAGATCGAGGCCGCCACCGCCCTGGCGGCGGAGGTGCACGCAAGCATCGGGTCCTTGGTGGTGGCGGGCTGGGACCAGCTCGAGGCCTGCAGCGGTCGGGTGGCCTACCGCTTCGGCGACGATCCCTGGACAGCAGCCCCCGAGGTCGACCTCGACATCGGACCCCAAGAGCAGCTGCTGCTGGGCATCCCCTACGCCGCCGAGCTGGAGATCCGACTCGAGCAGGACTGCGAGGCTGGGAGCTGGACCTCCGCCAGCGTAGCGATGCAGACCGATCCGTTGCCCGAGGGGCTGCCCCACGGTGGCCTGATCTCGGCCGTCGAGGGTGCCTGGGACCCCAGCTGGGCCTTCATCCTCACCAGCATCGACAGCCGCGAGGACGCCACCAGCCCCGACGACACCTGGACCATCATCGTGGACCGCCAGGGTCGCACCGTCTGGGCCTTGCCCTCCCAGGCCTTCCGCGTCACCTACGCCCCACGGGTGGCGGCGGACGGTGCGAGCCTGCTGCTGGACCAGAACAGCTTCTGGTCCATCTTCGATGGTGGTCTCGAGAGCCAGGTGGTGCGGGTGGACCTCGAGGGCAACGAGCTCGAGGCCTACGACACCCCCGGCCTGCACCACCCCTACACCGAGCTGCCCGATGGCACCCTGGCCTGGGGGGCCGTCGACGGCATGACCGAGACCCTGGAGCTGCTCGAGCCCGGTGCCGAGCAGCGCACCCTGTGGTCCTGCTACGGCTTTCACCAGCAGGTGGGCAGCATGTTGCCCTGCTCCGCCAACACCGTGAACTGGGACGAGGGCCGGGGCAGCTATCTCATCTCCTTCTTCAGCACCGACACCGTGGTGGAGGTGGACGCCACCAGCGGCGAGAGCCTGCGCTGGTTCGGTCACCTGCCTGGTTCCTGGGCCTTCGAGCCAGAAGACAGCGCCTTCTACTGGCAACACGGCCCGATCTTCACCCCCGCCGGCACCCTGCTCACCAGCTCCCACGACGCCGAGCCCGGCCAGGAGATCCTGGTCCGTGAGTACGAACTGGACGCGGATGCGGAGACCCTCCGCGAGATCTGGAGCTTCGGCCTGGGCGAGGGCTTGTTCGGCGACGAGATGGGTGAAGCCTGGCGGCTTCCTGGGGGCAACACCATGCACAACCTGGGCACCGCCCAGCGCCTCCGCGAGATCACCCCCGATGGCGAGGTGGTCTGGGATCTGGGCTGGTCCCGAGGCAGCTTCATCGGCCGCTCCGAGGGCATCGAAGATCTGTACGCGCTGCTGCCGTGATCGAGTACTTCCACGACGACTTCGTGGACGACCCTGCAGCGAGCTGGACCGACGTGTCGGGTCCCTGGACGTGGGACGGCAGCTGGCATGCCGAAGCCTCGGCCAACGCCGGCATCTCGAGCGGCACCTGGTACAGCTCCGGCACCGCATGTCCGGCAGCAGCCACGAGGTCTGGGTCGATGGCACCCTGTACATCAGCCACACCGACTCCACCTACAGCTTCGGCTCGGTGGGCTTCGGACCTATCGATCGCCGGCCAGCTGCGACTACGTCTTGGTTTGTGACTAGGGGGCGTGGTACCCTGATTCTACGAGGGGGAGTGTGAGATGTCGCCTTCGAGGACCCTTGTCGCCACGCTGCTGCTCGCCGGGTGCGCCGGTGCCGAGCGCGCTCCGCGTTTGTTCAACGTCGTCGCCTTCCAGGCCCCGGTCGCAGAGATCTACTCGGGCAGGTTCAGCGGTGTGGTGGCCGACGGAAGCACCGAGGAAGACAGGAACCGCGATCCCTGCCCCTTTGTGGACCAGGCTTTCGAGGTCACCCTGACCGTGGGCAAGGGCTACTGTATCGAGCGCGGGATGTTCAGAGACACCATCAACTCTCAGTGCATGGTGGGCGAACGGGCCTACTACCCGCTGGAGGGTTCACTGCAGCTGGATGGAGAGCCCTACGTTGGGCTCTCGGGCTATGCCACGGTCTACAGAGACCTGTGGAGCAGCGACGCCTACGAGGAAGAGATTCACATCGGCAGCGGGCTCATGCTGGAAGTGGAGGTGTACCTCCGCGAGACCTTCTTTGCGCGCCTCACCGGCGATGTGCAGTACTCCGGCGAGGTCGAGTCCGCGGAGATCGAGTTCTTCGAGTGGTTTCGCGACGACTACGACGACGACTGCGAAGACTGCAACGTCGAGCACTGCCTGCTGCCGGTGGGCGAGCGGGGGTTGTAGCCAGGTCAGCCGCGCCCGCGGCGCCTTGTGCACAGCGCTGCGTGCCGACAGACTGGCGCTATCCGCAGTTGATGAGCATCCTGGGCCGCTCGTAGGAGCAGAGCGCTTGTGTGGAGCTCCCGGTGAGAGCGGGCCGGACCCGTGAGCGTGGGCTCACGGTGTTGTATGAGAGTGGCTGACCTTTCCATCTTCGAGGACACCACCAGCTCGTCGCCCGGGGCGACGTCGCGCAGGTTGAGCAGCTTGTGGCCTCCGGTGCTGCTGCACCGGGCGGAGCTGCAGGTCCGGGTGGTGCCAACGCGGTGGCTCTCGCGATCTCCTGCGAAGGGTGAGCCGAACGGCGACAGGTCCAAAGGACCGTCGTGGATCGTCTCCTCGCCGGACCTGATCTCGAGCTGACCGAGCTGTCGAGGCCTGCATCCCGGTCGGTCTTCCGCGGTGCCCGGCACCACCATCCTGCCTTGCCCCCATTGCCCCCCCACCAGGCGTGCGCTAGCTCTCCATCCCCCGATCCCGGACCGAGCGCATGCCCACCTCCTCCACCATCGAGTCCACCCTCGCCACCCTCGAGGACCACATCCGCTCCCTCGGCTCCGTCGCCGTGGCCTTCTCTGGTGGCGTGGACTCCACCCTCCTGCTCGCCGTCGCCGTGCGCGTCCTGGGCGACAGAGCCCTGGCCGTCATCGGTCGCTCCGCTTCCGTCCCCGGGGGCGAAGAGCCCGCCGCTCTCGACCTCGCTCGGCAGCTCGGTGCCAGGGTGGAGGTGGTCGAGACCTGCGAGTTCGACAATCCCGACTTCGTGCGCAACGAGCCCGATCGCTGCTACCACTGCAAGAGCTCGCTGTTCGCCACCGTGCGTGCGGTCGCCGACCAGCACGGCCTGGAGCACGTGCTCGAGGGCAGCAACGCCGACGACCTGGGTGACTACCGACCCGGACGCAAGGCCTCGGCCGAGGCCGGGGTGAGGGGGCCGCTGATGGAGCTGGGCATCGACAAGGCCACGGTGCGGGCCCTGGCCGAGCGCCTGGGACTGCCCAACTGGGACAAGCCGGCCCTGGCGTGCCTGTCGTCGCGGGTACCCTACGGCACGCCGGTGGCTCCGGAGACCCTGGCCCGCATCGACGCGGCGGAGGTTGCGCTGCACGGGCTGGGGATCGGTCGGCTCCGAGTGCGCGACCACGGGGATGTTGCGCGGATCGAGGTGGATCCGGAGGAGATCGTGCGGCTGGCGGCGACCGGGATGCGGGAGAAGGTGGTCGAGGCGGTGGCGGGCGCTGGGTACAAGTACGTGGCGCTGGACCTGCGCGGGTATCGGACGGGGGCGATGAACGAGGTGTTGAGCGAAGAGGTGAAGGCGGAGAACCTGCCGAGCTAGGAGCCGGTAGCGTGTAGCGCCTTCGGCGCGCACGCACGAAGCTCCCCTGGCGTGGTGTCGGGCGCCCGGTGCACAGACCCGCTCACGCGGGCTGTGCTGCCATCGTTGCCCTGTAGAGCTCCAGTATGTTGTGGCAAGTGGCCAGCAGCAGGATGCTCAGCATGACCCGAGGGTCGTATGGGCGTTCCCCTCGCGGATCCTTCGCGTGGATCAGCTCCACCTCGATGGGGGAGATGTCCAGTTCGTCATGCAAGTCGCGGAGGAAGAACACCGAGTGCCCCTCGGGTGCCCACTCGTCCGCTGATGGCGGGAACAGGTACACCTGTCCGCGTTGGCCGGGGCGATACCGCTTCCGGGTGTCCTCTGCTCCAAGGCGACCTCGGAGAGAACGCACACTTAGGCCTCATCCGGCTCGCCACGGACCGCGCCTGAGGCGCACGCCTTGGAGCCACCCCTACCGACCAGGCACCCGGCCTGGCGCCAGGCTGCGACGCCACACCCAACCAGCGACGTCCCTTCGGGAACGGGTACTGCGGATGGCGGCTGGGCATAGCACCTACGGCACTATGCCCAACGGTCTCCTGGCGCGCTATCCGCGCCATACGTCCAGGGTCAGCGATGAGCCCTCGTGTTCGGCGCGCTATCCACGTCGTGCACGGGTACTGCAGACGCAGCTGGGCATGGCACCTACGGCGCTATGCCCTACGGCCTTCTAGACCTCACTCCCCTCGCACTTGACGCTCAGCTCGAAGTTGGCGCCTTCTTCGCCGCTGCCGTCCACCACCACGAGGTAGCGCGCGGGGCGGTTGTTCCAGATGGAGGCCTTGCCTCCGCCGCCGCGGTTCTGGCCCTCGCACTCGGTGATGGACTCGTTGCCGGCGGGGCAGCGGGCTTCCTTTTCCCAGCGCATGACGGAGAGGTCGAGGTCGGCGCAGGGGCTCTTCAGCCTGAAGGTAGCGCGCTGGTCGGCTTCGAGCTGGAAGGCGTAGACGCGGTCCGGGCCCTTGTGGGAGTCGATGGTGGTGGGGAAGCAGTAGGAATGCAGGTAGCGGTCGCCGTCGAAGGCCTTGGTGCCGCCTACGGTGGTGCCCTCGATGGTGTCGCCGCAGGCGATGGTGGCGGTGAGGCAGTCGGGGCCGGCGATGGGGGCTGGCTCGCGGGGTTCGCAGGCTTCGGTCTCGGCGGCTTGGACCTGGGCCTCGGCCTGGGCTGCGGCCTGGGCGTCCACCTGGGCCTGAGCGTTCTGCACGGCGGCCTGGACCTCGGCCTTGGCTGTGGCTTCGGGGTTGCCGGTGTCCTGGGGGCTGGGGCCGCCCCCACCCTCGGTCTTGGTCGCTCCCTTGTCGGCAGGATCCTTGTCGCCGCCTCCGCAGGCCAGGGCCAGGGTGAAGGTGAGC
>CAZHIK010000117.1:0-13648 GCA_964532635.1 uncultured Enterobacterales bacterium | reverse complement strand
TGTCATCGCCGCGGAACCCGACTCCCACGGCGCACCCAACGTACCACCGCCACACCCGGGTGTGTGCAGCCACCTCAGCGCTCCACGCGTCCGAACCAGGCCACACACGCAGACATAGGGGGAAATCGATATAGAGCGTGACAAACACACACTCCGCGATATAGTCCGTGCGGAACTTGAAACAGGACGTCGCATGCCCGAGTTCTCGTCCGACCGCGACTACGCCGAAGAGGTCGCCAGCATCCTCAAGGTGCTGGGCCACCCCACCCGCCTGCAGATAGTGGCGGTGCTCTCCCACGTCGGCGAAGCCCACGTCACCGGCCTGATGGGATGCCTCGAGCTGCCCCAGGCCATCGTCTCCCAACAGCTGGCCCTGCTCCGGGCCCAGGGCCTGGTCAAGTCCACCCGCCGCAACGGCTACGCCTGGTACAGCCTGGCGGATGCGCGAATGGCTCGCTTGATCCGCTGCATGGAGTCCAACCCGGACGAGGCCTGCACCACCTGAGAGGCCTGGCCAGCGTTCCACGGGCGTTGTAACATCTGTTGCAACACGTTCCTCCACCCCCGGAGGGCGCCAGCAAGGGAGTCCCTCCCATGGCCCGCCCCCACCGCCTGCTGCCCGACCACCGCGCCGTGGACTGGATCGAGCGCCTGACCAACCGCGGCTGCTTCGCCGTGGACGCCGAGCGCAACATCGTGGCCATCGGCCGCCTGGCCGAGCGCATCACCGGCTACGACGCTCCCGAGGTGCTGCAGCGCCACTGCCTCACCGCGGTGCGCTGCCACCGCTGCGTCGAGACCTGCGGCGTGATGGAGCGCGGCTTGATCCAGAACGTGCCCCTCTCCCTGTTCCGCAGGGACGGCAGCACCGTCGAGATCCGCAAGAGCGGCGTGGCGGTGCGGGACGACGACGGGGAGCTGGTGGGTGCCGTGGAGCTGATCTGGGAGGACGACGGCAGCGACGAGGGCCAGCCCATGGCCGCCGATCAGAGCCTGGATCGCATCCTGGCTGCGCTGGGCCGCTGGTACGTGGCCACCGACCGCGGCGGCGCCATCCTGCGCTTCAGCGAGGGGCTACCCGCAGCCCTGGGATACCCGCCGGACCTGCTGCCGGGCCAGCCCATCCAGCGCATCCTGGGAGAGGCGCTGTTCGGCGAGGACGCCGACTTCCGCAGCGCCGTGCTGGGGGGGGAGCGCCGAGAGGGCTGGCACGCGGACCTGATCGCCGCCGACGGCCACCCGATCCCGGTCTCCCTGTCCGCAGCGCCAGTGGGGATGATGCCTGGGGCGCTCGAGGGCTCGGGATGCCACATGGACTCCGCCATGCTGGTCATGATCCGCCCGGACGAGGCCCGCCGCGAGTCGAGGGACGAAGACGGCGAGATCCCCAGCTTCTCCGGGATCATCGCCCGCTCTCCCTCCATGCACCGGGTGTTCCGCCTCATCGACCAGATCCGGGACACCGAGGCCAACGTGCTCATCACGGGGGAGAGCGGCACCGGCAAGGAGCTGGTGGCCAAGGCCATCCACGCTCGCTCCCTGCGGGGCGCCGGCCCCTTCGTGGTGCTCAACTGCGGTGCCTTGCCCGAAGCCCTGCTCGAGAGCGAGCTGTTCGGCCACGCCCGCGGTGCCTTCACCGGGGCCGTGCGCGACAAGCCGGGTCGCTTCGAGGTGGCCGACGGGGGCACGCTGTTCCTGGACGAGGTGGGGGACCTGCCCCTGCAGCTGCAGGTCAAGCTGCTGCGGGTGCTCCAGGAGCGGAGCTTCGAGCGCCTGGGAGAGAACCGGACGCGCACCGTGGACGTCCGCGTCCTGGCCGCCACCCACGTCGACCTCGAGCGCGCCGTGGAGGCTCGCCGCTTCCGCGACGACCTCTACTACCGCCTGCGCGTGGTCCCCATCGAGCTCCCCCCGCTGCGGCAACGGCGCGAGGACCTCGAGCTGCTCATCCGCTACTTCCTGAGCAGGATCGGCCGAAACCGTGACCGCGCCTTGCGCCTGTCCCCCGCCGCCATGCGCTCCATGCTCAGCCACGACTGGCCCGGCAACGTGCGAGAGCTGATGAACGCCATCGAGTACGCCACCGCGGTCTGTGAGGGCCAGACCATCCACGACACGGACCTGCCCGAGCACATCACCCAGCCACGCCACAGCCGCTGGCCCCGGCCCCGGCCCACCCGCGGGCCCACCCCTGCCTCTTCCCAGCAGCCGCCACCCCAGGCCGTGCCCCTCACGGGCGGCCTGCTGGACAAGGAGCGACGGGAGGCCGAGCGCATCCTCGAAGCCCTCAGACAGGCGGGCTTCCGCAAGGCCAAGGCTGCCGAGGCCCTGGGCATGAGCCGCACCACCCTGTGGCGCAAGCTCAAGCAGTACCGCATCGGCTGATGTTGCAACGCTGAAACAATTGTTTCAACATTCGGTGCGACGTTTCAACCCACACGCGGGGCGCCGGGCAGCGCCTATGTGGACAAAAACCGGCCTCTAACCTGGTTGTTCCGGAGACAGCCCGATTCCGGCACAGACTTGGCACGCTCTGTGCTCATGGGATGGCTGTAGAACGGGCCGCGCATCCTCTGCGGCCACAAACAAGGAGCCCTCCCATGAAGAAGCTGCTCGTCCTCGGCGCTGGCACTGCCGGAACCATGGTGGTGAACAAGATGCGCCGCATCCTGGATCCCGAAGAGTGGAAGATCACCGTCGTGGACCAGGAGGAGACCCACTACTACCAGCCTGGCTTCCTGTTCATCCCCTTTGGTATCTACGGCAAGCGCGACGTCGTGCGCCCCCGCCGGGAGTACATCGACTCCGGTATCGAGCTGGTCATGGACAAGATCGACGTCATCCAGCCCGACGACAACAAGGTCCGGCTGAAGAACGGCCAGGTGCTGGCCTACGATCTGCTGGTCATCTCCACCGGCTCCTGGATCGACCCCAGCGAGACCGAGGGCTTGATGGACGGCGGCTGGCGCAAGGACATCTTCGACTTCTACACCCCCGACGGCGCCCTGGCCCTGGCCCGCAGGCTGCGCACCTGGGAAGGCGGCCGCCTGGTGGTCAACGTGGCCGAGATGCCCATCAAGTGCCCGGTGGCCCCCCTCGAGTTCCTCTTCCTGGCCGACCACTACTTCCACAAGCGCGGGATGCGCGACAAGGTCGAGCTGGTCTACGCCACCCCGCTGGACGGTGCCTTCACCAAGCCCAAGGCCTCGGCCCTGCTGGGCGACATGCTCGAGCGCAAGGACATCAAGGTCGTCACCGAGTTCAACATCGGCATGGTGGACCCCGAGCGCCAGGTCATCCAGACCTGGGACGAACGCGAAGAGAACTACGACCTGCTGATCTCCGTGCCGGTCAACAAGGGATCGGACGCCATCGAGCGCTCCGACATGGGCGACGAGCTGAACTTCATCCCCACCGACAAGCACACCCTGCTGTCCAAGAGCCACGACAACATCTTCGTGGTGGGCGACGCCACGGACCTGCCGAGCTCCAAGGCCGGCTCGGTGGCCCACTTCCAGGTCGATGTGCTGCAGGAGAACATCCTGCGCTGGATCGACGGCCTGGGCCTGCTGCCGGAGTTCGACGGCCACGCCAACTGCTTCATCGAGTCCGGCTTCGGCAAGGGCATCCTGATCGACTTCAACTACGACACCGAGCCCCTGCCCGGAAAGTTCCCCCTGCCCGGCGCGGGTCCCTTCTCCCTGCTCGAAGAGACCAAGATGAACCACTGGGGCAAGATGATGTTCCGCTGGGTCTACTGGAACATGCTGCTGCCCGGCGCCGAGCTGCCCCTCGAGGCCCAGATGAGCATGGCCGGCAAGCGGAGGTAGCACCATGGAAGCCCTCGACGTCAACGCCGAGATCCTGAACCAGCTGGCCGCGCTCAACGCCAAGCTCGACCGCATCGACGCCCAGGTCCAGCTCATCTCCCGCCGCCAGCGGGCCATCGAAGACCTCATCGAGGAGTTCGGGCCCCTGGCCAAGGAGGTCTACCAGACCCTGCTCGAAGAGCTGTGCTGCGTCGAAGACGACTTCGACCTCGACGACGTGGCCGACCTGGCCCGAAAGCTGCTGCGTAACACCCGCCGCTTCTCCGAGATGCTCGACATGCTCGGCTCCATGCACGACTTCCTGGCCGACGCCACCCCCCTGGGCAAGGACGTCTTCGTCACGGTGGTCGAGAAGCTCGACGAGCTGGAGCGCATGGGCGCCTTCGACTTCGCCCGTGAGGCCATGCACATCGCCGAGCACGTCATGGAGAACTTCACGCCCGAGGACGCAGAGCAGCTGGCCCACTCCATCACCGACATCCTCGAGACCACCAAGTCCCTCACCCAGCCCGACGTGCTGCGCATGGTCAACACCTCCCTCGAGGTTGTGCGCGACGAGCAGCCCGAGCCCATGAGCGTCTGGGACATGGTCAAGGCACTGAACGACCCGCAGCTGCGCCAGGGCCTGAGCCTCAGCATCGCCATGGTCCGGCAGTTCCCCGCTGCCCTGGGCCAAGCCGACGCTGAGCAGCTGACCGACAACGCCTGATTCCAACCCTCTACCCCCCTCCCCTCCCCCACAAAGGAGAACATCATGCCCACCGAGACCCTCGCAGGACACACCGTCGAGCTCGACAACGACGGCTTCATGACCGACTCTGCCGCCTGGAACAAGGAGATCGCCGCCGAGCTGGCCAAGCGCTCCGGCATCGAGCTGACAGACAAGCACTGGCAGGTCATCGAGTTCTGCCGCAAGGACGCCCAGGACAAGGGCGAAGCCCCCGGTGTCCGCCGCATCACCAAGAACGCTGGCGTCTCCATGCGCGAGATGTACCAGCTCTTCCCCAAGGGCCCCGGCAAGCTGGCCGCCCTCGTCTCCGGCCTCGCCAAGCCCAAGGGCTGCATCTAAACAACCAGGAGGACATCATGTCCGAAGAGACCCCGCGCAAGGTCGCCATCATCTGTTCCAAGGGCACCCTGGACATGGCCTACCCCGGCCTGATCCTGGCCAACGCCGCTCGCATGATCGGCATCGACGCCATGCTCTTCTTCACCTTCTGGGGCATGGACATCATCAACAAGAAGAAGATGGACAGCCTCCAGGTGGCCACCGTCGGCAACCCGTCCATGGGCATGCCCACCTTCATCGGCGGCATCCCCGGCATGGGAGCCTTCGCCACCAGCATGATGAAGAAGGAGATGGACAAGCTCGAGATCCCGCCCGTGAGCGAGATGATCGAGATCCTGGACGCCTCCGGTGCCGAGCTGTACGCCTGCAAGATGGCGATGGACATGTTCAAGCTCCAAAAGGACGATCTGGTCCCAGAGGTCAAGGACGTGCTCACCGCCATGGACTTCTGGGAGCTGGCCGACGGCGCCCAGGTGGTCTTCATCTAGACCCCCCTTCTCCAGATCCCTCTCCCCCGGGGCCGCCACCGCGCGGTCCCGGGCGGTGTTAGTTCGCCTGGTACGCTCCGCGAGGACACCATGGCGACCGACACCATCGCAGGCCACACAGTCCAGCTCGACAGCGAAGGCTACATGGCCGACGCCGACCAATGGAACGAGGACATCGCCCGCGAGCTGGCCGAGCGCAACCGCGTGGGCCTCACCGACCAGCACTGGACCATCATCCGCTTCTGCCGCGACCACTACGCCGCCGAAGGCGAGCCTCCGGGGGTCAAGCGCATCGCCCGCGGCAACGGGCTCACCACCCGGCGCATGTACGAGCTGTTCCCCAAGGGCCCCGGCAAGCTCGCCGCGCTCATCGCCGGCCTGCCCAAGCCCGCCAGTTGCGTCTAGCCCACCCCGCGCTGCTCCTGCAGGCGCTCACCAGCGCCTGCACCCCCGATCCCGACGACACAGGCGACTGCGATCTGCACAGTGTCGATCGCGTCGCCGCCTACAATGCGGTCATCGAGGGCACCGCCACACCCTGCCAGATCGAAGCCTGGGAAGACCACGCCGACATGATGGTCCTGCGGGAACGAGGCCCCTGGAACGGTGAGGTGCGGGTGGCCGCCTCCGCCGACGGCCTGGACTTCGATCTGGACTCCATCCAGAACCTGATCACCTACGGTGGGGTGCCCGAGGTCGTCCTGCACGACGGCGTCTACTACATGTTCTACCTCGACGGCGATCCCGACTGGTCCAAGACCGTCGTCCACAGCGGCAGCGACTGGTTCGCCACCCACGGCCTGGGCCCCTTTGGTGCCATGCGCATGGCCACCTCCACTGACGCCTACCACTTCGAGCCCGTCGAGGCGTTCGGGATCGAAGACCTGGTCCCGGCGATGGTGGCCGACCCCGACGTGATCCAGCTCCCCGACGGCCGCTGGCGCCTGTACTACCTCAGCGTCCCCATCCCCGACTTCCTGAACGACGAGATCTGGCAGGAGGGCACCCCCCACAACATCGACTACGCCGAGAGCGACGACCTGGTGCACTGGGAGCGCAAGGGCACCGCCGTGGTGGGCCCCTTCGCCGATCCCACCGTGCGCTGCCGCGACGACGGCGAGTGCCTGATGATGTCCTACGGCCTGGATCGCTCCACATCCACCGACGGCGGCGCCAGCTTCGAGTACCACGGCGGCCACGAGATCTTCGGCTTCGCCCCCGACTTCCTCGACATCGAGGGCGGCCCCCTGCGGATGTACGTCAACTCCCGGGTCCACGGCGCCCCCATCATCAGCTTCACCCTGGACGCCGACGGCGAGACCTGGGACCCCGATCCCGAAGAACGTCTCCCGAACTTCACCGGCGAAGCCCCCACCGTCGCCCCCGCCCCCAACGACGGCTGGCTGATGTACTACCACATGGACTGGGACGTCGAAGGGTGGGGCTAGGGCGTCGTCGCCCGGTCAGGAGGATCTGCGAAAGCCAATGTAGGGGCGGGCTTTACGCCCGTTTGCGCCGCGAGCCGGCGGAAAACCGAAGTATGGCAGGCAGGCCGAAGGCCTGACGCACGGAGGGGATCCGTTTCATCACTCCCCGTTGTCCCAGATGCTCGTGGACCCTCCGATTGTCCCGATGGCGTCGGCCAAGCCCTGGGCGTCCGCGGAGGCCAGGGAGGGGTTCGAGTAGACGGACAGGTTGCCCCCCACAGTGTGCAGCCCATGCAAGGCCGTGACGTCGTACAACAGGTCGTTGTAGTAGATGGACAGGTGCTGCCGGACCCCGGTCATGCCATCGAGGCCGTCGAGGGAGATCAGCCCGTCCATCCAGCGGATGCTCAAGTCCCGGCAGGAGTCCAGCGACTCGAGGCCCGTCAGGTCCTGCAGGGCCGGATTGGAGGAGATCGTCACATCCTCCCCTACCTCCACCAACGCGGGCAGCTCGACGCTGTCGAGCACCGTGTTGCCGTAGATGCCCAGGTCGTAGCCCACCCGCTCGAGGTTCTCGAGCCCGGCGAGGCTGGTCAGTGACTCGTTGCTCTGGATGGACAGGTCACCGCTCACCGTGCGCACACTCTCCAACCCCACCAGAGATGAAAGACCGCTGGCGTACAGGAAGACCTGACCGTCGATGATCTCGATCTGTGGAAAGCCGCCGATCTCCACCAGCCCTTCGTCCATCAAGGTCAGGCCTCCCAGCGTAGTGAGCGCCGCGAAGCGCGGCAGCCGCTCGAGGGCATCGCCGTAGACAACCAGCGATCCTTCGATGGCCTGCAAGCTGACCAACGCATCCGCATCCACCAGGACCGGGTTGTGGCCCAGGGTGAGATCCCCACCCACCGACACCAGACCCTCGAGCCCATCCAGGCTCTCGAGCGCGTCCAGGCCCGAAAGCTCGAACTCCCCCCCGACCGACTCGAGCCCCTCCAGACCATCCAGGCTCTCGACGCTGTCGAGCCTGTCCAGCCGTAGACTTCCGGGCACCGTCGTGAGCCCCTCCAGCCCCTGCAGGCTGACCAGCAGCTCCGAGCCCTCGATGATCAGCGAACTCACCGAACCCAGCCCCCCCAGCCCCTCGATGGACTCCAGGGCGCCCAGATCGTTCAGGTAGAGGTAGCCCCCCACGCTGTGCAGGCTGCCCAGCCCGTCCAGCTCCGTCAGGCTGTCGAGGCCACCGGCACCGACGCCGAGGATCAGGGTCCCGCCCACCTCCTCGAGGGCCGCGAAGGCGTCGAGGCTCGTGAGGCTCTCGGCGTTGTAGAGAAGCAGATTACCGGAGATGCCAGCCAAGGCAGGGAAGCCAGGCAGCTGCGAGAGGGCTCCCAGCTCGGCCAGCCTGAGATCGGCCCCAAGCCAGACCAGGCTGTCGAGATTCGACACGGCCTCGAGGGCCTCGATCTCCTCGAGCACCACTTCCCCCGTGACCGACTCCAGCTCCCCGAAGCCCTCGATCACCTCCAGCGCAGGCAGCTCAGCGATGCGGAGCGAGCCGTGCACGGACCGGAGCGAGCCGAAGGCCGCGAGGGAGACCAGATCGTCCATGGCCTCGATGCACAGGTCACCGTCCACCACCTCGAGGGCCGTGAAGCCATCCTGGACGGACTCGATCCGGTTGCCCACGATGGTGACCGCCCCGTCCACCTCCACCAGGCTGGGCAAGCTGCCCAGGGACACCAGATCCCAGTTGTCGGAAATGGCGAAACCCTCGGGGCCCACGAAGGCCAAGGCGACCAGCGCCTCGAGGCCCTCGAGCTGCCGGCTGTTCTCCACCACCAGTCCCCCCACCGACTCCAACTGCTCGAGCCCCGTCAGGTCCCTCAGCAGCGCCAACCCCGAGATCTCGAAGGTTCCCCCCACCTCCACCAGACAGCGCAGCTCCTCGAGGCTGTTCAACGCCCAGTTGACGCTCACATCCCCCGACACCCGCCGCTTGGCGTAGCCAAGGCAGAACTCCTCGTCGCCGTGGAAGTCCAGGTCCCCCTCCCACTCGGGCCCCCACTCCAGCCAGACCTCCGGGTCGCTGTCGTCGTAGTCCTCGTCCGCGTCGTACCCATCGCCGTCCAGGTCATCCGGCGGCGCCAGCTGCTCGGGACCGACCTCCGGCACCACCTCCCCCGAGTCCCCGGCCTCGGATCCACACCCGAGCACGACCACCAGCGCCGAGACCCACCATTGAATCGACCCTTCCTCCTCACACCGCATCATATCGGATCGATCCATGTAGGGGCGCACTTCACGTGCGCCCGACCGCGCGAACCCTCGCTAGTCCACCCGCCCCAGATAGCGAATGTCCACCCCGTGCACATGCCACAGGTGGTCCTGGGCCAGCAGGAAGAACGGCAGCTCGTACACCAGGCTCTCGAACACGTGCAGCTCCCGGGGCACCGGCACCTCGGCGGTGCTGCGGAAGAAGCCGTGTAGCTCGCCTTCCTGGGCCTCCAGCTCCAGCCGGTCCCAGCTGACCGCGTCCTTGGACACCGCGAAGGGCTCCAGCCCCACCTGATCGCCCTGGAAGCGCACCTTGTAGGCCTGGTGACCCCCGAACTGCACCCGCCCCGGGTCTGGGCTACGGGACAGCAGGAAGACGATGTAGGCCTCCGCCCCGGGTGTGGGTTCCACCTGGACCACCACGGGATCCACCGGAGCCCCCGCGGGCACGGGGTGGGCCCGCAGCACCACCTGGTGGGCGGTCCACTCCCGCATCAGGGCATCGTCGAAGGGGAACAGCTCTTCCCGCGCGGGCCCCGGCTCACCCCTCAAGGGAGCGTCGTCGGTGGGGGTCACGAAGTCGCCCCACTGCACCACCCCGGCCTGCAGGTCCACCACCGCGTGGTACAGCCCGCCGGGGGTGGTCGGATCATCCGGATCGATGCCCACGAAGATCACGTGCACGTCCTCGCCAGCGTCGATGCACAGCCAGCCCTGCAGCCGCGGATCGCCGGCCCCACCGGTGCGGGCCAAGGCCGCGCTGGCCCGCAGGGCCGCCGTGTCGAGCCGGTAGACCTGGCCCCCCAGCCCACCGGCCAGGGCCACCGTGTCGGCGTACTCGGCGGGGATCGGCACGGCCAGCTCGCCCCGGCGGTAGCGCTCCACCCGGGCGTGCACCAGTCCCAGCCTCACCGGGTCGATGCCGTGCAGGCGCAGATCCAGCTCCCCAGCAGAAGCCAAGGGCAGCCACAGTGCAGCGATGAGGGCCCACAGCATGGGCTAGAACCCGCCGCCCCAGCCCACCCGCTGGCCGTGCTGCCACTCCACGGCCGACAGCTGGTTGCCGTCGGCGTCCCACTGCTTCCACATGCCGTGCATCCGATCGTGGTGGTAGGCGCCTTCCACCAGGCGCTGGCCGACCAGGGTCTGGGTCAGCTCGCCCTTGATGTAGGGACCGTGCTTGACCTCTCCAGCAGCGCAGTAGTGGGCGTCACCCCGGTGCACGTAGGCGGTGCCCACGGGACAGCCGAGCAGCTCTCCAAGGATCCGATCGCGCTCCATCAGACGATCGGCCTCGTAGACGTTCACCAGGCGCAGCGCCTCGTCCTCGGACCGGCGCAGCGTCCGCGCCACCCAGATCTCGTCACGCAGCACCAGCTCACCGGAGTCGACCCACAGCTGATCCTCGCCGTCGTCGTCGACCCGACACAGCTCGAAGATCACCACGTGGGGCACCGGCTTGCCCCAGAAGCCCTTGGTGACCAGGTCCATCTCGAAGCGGGTGATCTCGCCGCCTTCGCCACAGAAGGGCTCCTCCGGGTTGGCGTCGTGGGTGTACTCCACCGCCACGATGCGCTCGAGTCGCGGCAGGGCCACCTGCAGGGCGCCCAGCTGCTCGAAGACCGACGAGGGCTCGCGGATGGCGAAGCGGCTGACGTTGTCGTCGCTGTGCTCGATGTAGTCGCGCAGCAGCTCGATCGCCGTGGCGTGCTCGGCCTCGAGGCGGGCCACCACCTCTGGGTGAGGGGACAGGACAGGGTCCTGCTCGGGGGGCACGGGCATGCACTCGCTGGCGAGCAGCAGCGGGGCGGCCAGCAGCAGGATCAGGGGACGACATGACGGGCGCATGGAACCTCCGAAACCAGAGGGGGTGCAGAGGAGGGAACCATAGCGCGCAGCGCGGCTTCCAGCCCACCAGGCCGGAGTGCTACCCTGGAACCCCCACGAAGGAAGTCTCCATGCTCACCACCGCCCTCGCCGCCCTGGTCCTGTCCACCAGCTCCGCAGCCGCCGACGACCTGGCCTTGGCCGTCACCCTGGCCGGCCCCAGCGGCGTCCACGAGCGCGCCGTGACCCTGCACGACGTGCAGCCCGGGCCCCAGACGGGCCTGGTGCTGCAGCTCCCGGGCGGCGAGCGCTACCTCTTCGAGGTGGACATGCAGCCGCTCGCCGCGCCCCCCAAGGGCGGCACCCAGCAGCTCCTGCTGGACATGCGCCTCTCGAAGGTCGAGGTGAACGACGACGGAGCCACCACCACCGAGGTGATCTCGCAGCCCCGGGTGGTCACCATGATCGACCAGCCCGCCATGGTGCAGGTGGGGGCAGCGGAGGACGATGGACAAGGCGGCCAGAGGCTGGTGCGCGGGCTAAAGATCGAGATGACGTATGTGAGCAACTAGACAGGCGCGCCAGCTCCACATCCTCCACCGACAGCCTGTACGAGAACTCCAGCTCGCAGACGGGCCGATCCCAGGTGGGGCAAAGCTCGCTGGTGGGCGCCTCGTCGTAGCCCTCGAGCGGCTCGAGGCAGGCCTCTCCCTGCACCAACAGGTCCGGGTCGTTGTCGGACCAGCTGTTGCCACTCAACGAAGCCCAGGCATCATCGAGCAGCAGCCCCGCTCCGGCGTTTCCGAGCACCGCATTGTCCTGCAGCATCAGCCCGCTGCTGCCGTCCCACGCCTCCACGCCGGTCGCGTAGATCCCATCCCCGCAGCGCGTGGTGCTGCCGTGGGCCACAGGGGAGGTGCCGGTGATGGTGTTGCCCACCAGGCGATGGCTGCCATCACCGGAGAGGTAGACCCCCGCCGCCAGGTTGTCCTCGATGCTGCTGTCGCGGATGAGGACGGCGGGGGCTCCCAGGCCCCACTGCTCCGCAGCGAACACCCCCACTCCCCCGCCGATGTTCACGCCTTCGGCGGTCTGGGCGATCATCGACGCCGAGAGGTCCAGCACACCCCCAGCGATCGCGGCAGCCCCGGCGAAGTCGTTGTTCAGCAGGGTGCACTCGTCACAGGCGATCTCGCCATCGGCCACATACAGCCCCGGTCCCTCGGTGTCCTGGACCTCGAGCCCCGAGGCGGAGACGACGGCACCGAGCTGCACCAGGAGCCCAGCAGCGACCGCACCCTCGTTGCCCCAAGTCGAGCTGGTGCCCAGGATGGTCACGTCGTCCAGTGCCAAGTGGGTGCCAGGCTCGGCCGCCAGGATCCCAGCATTGCTGTTTCCGACCAGCGCGCAATGCTGGGCGTCGAGGCCCGCACCGTCGTAGAGCAGGACACCGAAGCCATCCCCGCCGGTCCGGTTCGGCCGGTTGTCCCGGATCGTCGTGTCCACGAGCGAGACCCGGGTGCCCGGGTCGAAGGCGGCGAGCCCCGTCTGCCGGTTGTTGCCAACCAGGCAGCCGTCCATGGTCATCGCCGCACCCTCGGCGACCACCACACCGGTCCCTCCCGAGCTCTCAGGACCGATCCGCGTGTCCGTCACCACGGTGTCGAACAGCGCCACCTCGGTGCCGTCATCCACGACCAGGACCCCCCGATCCGTGTTGCCGCCGATGAAGCAGTCCCGGGCAAGGAGCACCGCGCCAGCCTGGACCTCGATCCCCGCGGCGGAGCCCTCGCCCCCCCCGGGATGGGTATCCACGATGGAGCTTCCGACGATGGAAGCCGCAGTGCCGGCCTCCATGACGGCGATCCCGAGCAGTGCATTGCGCTCCACCGCGCAGGACTCCATCGTCAGCGTCGCTCCGTCATAGGCCGCGATGCCGTAGCCCAGCTCCCTGTCCTCATCGGCCAAGTTGTCACGAACCACCGTGTCCACGAGCGCCAACTCGGACCCTGGATCCCCGACGTTGGCCCCGCTGTAGGTGTTGCCCTCCACCACGCAGCCCCTGCAGGACAGCGCGCCACCGAGGTTGACCCCGATGCCGAAGCCGATCTGCGCGCCGTAGCCGTTCCCGCTGACCAGAGTGCCCCGCACCGTGGAGCTCGACAGCAGCACCTCGGTCCCCGCATCCAGCACCGCCACCCCGGCTCCGGAGTTGCCCTCGAACACGCAGTCCTCGGCCGCGACGACCGCTCCGCCGTAGCTGTACAGCCCGAAGCCAGCCACGCCCCCGCTTCCCGGCAGGGTGCCCCGCACCGTCGAGGCGATCAGCTCGAGCTCGGTGCCGGACTCGATGGCCATGACGCCCAGGTTCGTGTTCCCCTCGAAGAGGCAATCCTCGGCCGTGACCCGTGCCCCGCCCGAGACCTGCATCCCGAAGCCCAGGTTCCCGCTGTCTCCAGCCCCCGTGCCCTGGACCACGGTGTCCACCAGGCGAACCACGCTGCTCGCCCCCATGGTCAGGATGCCGTAGCCGTCGTTCCCCTGGATCTCACAGCCCTGCACCGTGAGGTTCACGGGAGCAGCCCCGGTTCGATAGGCGCCCAGGCCGCAGGCGGAGTTGTCCACAAGGGCGAGCTCCGCCAGGCTGACCTCCCCCGATGAGACGTGCAGGCCCGTGCCGTGGGCGCCCGCCACCGTCAGCCCCGAGACCTCGGCCTGCCCGTAGGCCAC
>CAZHIK010000116.1:12322-13814 GCA_964532635.1 uncultured Enterobacterales bacterium | reverse complement strand
CCACATGGAGCTTCACCGCCGGTGCCGAGGCACCCACCACCGACACCGGAGACACCGGCGACGATCCGCCGGGCCTGCGAGGCGCCGAGGAAGACTGTGGCTGCGCATCCAGAGCCGCAGGTTCCGCGAGCCTGTGGCTGCTGCTGGCCTTGCCCTGGGGGCTGCGGCGACGCAGACTACATCGCGACAACCGCTAAAGTTGACACAAAATGTTTCACCCGCTATGAGCGCCCGCCCATCCCGAGGTGAGCGATGCGTTCGGTGTTTCCCCTGATGATTCTGGCTGCGATGGCCACCGCCTGCGGCGACAAGGACACACAGGAGCCCGAGGACACCAACCCTCCCGAGGACACCGAGGCCGTGGACGAGTGCAGCCCCGAGGCCCTGCGGGACGACGCCCTGACCAACGGCGAGGTGATCTGGGACGGCGTGACCCTGGAGACGGCGACGCCCATCGCCGACATCCTGGCCGACACGGCGACCTACGCCGACCAGGTCCTGCAGATCGAGGGCACGGCGGTGGAGTTCTGCAGCATGGAGGGCTGCTGGGCTTCGCTGGTCGACGCCGACGGCAACAGCATCAACCTCAAGGTGACCGACGGACAGTTGGACTGGCGCGACCATGCCTCGCTGGGCCACTGGCTCATCGGCGAAGGCTCCTTCGATCCCGACGGCGGCCACGGCCCGCAGGTGTGGATCACCGGCGCGGTTATCGGCACGGTGATCTGCGAGTAGCTCCGCGGCTCCCGACCTGCCGGGCCGCGCCACCCACGCCAGACACCGTGCATCGTCGGGCTACTCCCCACCCACCGCGACACTCCCAACCAAGTTCCAGGCCACGATGGCGTGGGCCTCGACTCCAGAGACGCGCGAGCGCCTGCCCGTGACCGTGTCTTGCAGCACCACTGCGTCCTGTTCCTGGTCGGCCAGCCAGGGATCTCCGACCAGCACCACGCGATCCCGAAGGTCCAGGTCCCAGGACTCGCAGCGGGGTCGTTCCTGCCCGGTCCTGGGGTCCAGGCCCTCCTCCTGGCTGCCGCTGAGCAGGCCCGTGACGCTCTGAACCCGATACGGCCACACACAGGGTTCCTCTGCAGGCAAGCGCAGCTGCCGCTGCCCAGCCCGACAGCCCGCCTCCTCACCTCGCCCGAGGATCTGACCAGCAACACCAGCGCCGAGCACCGCGCGCCCACCGGTGCACCAGGGCCAGGCCCGGAACACCGGTACGCCGAGCCCGGGATCGGGCACAACGGTAGGGGCACGGGCGCTCCACAGCGCAGCGAAGCAGGGCTCCTCGGGGGGCCAGTCCCGACCGCAGGAGGGGATGGCGCTACCCTGGCGCAGGGGTGCCACCGCAGCCACCGGCACGCCCAACCGACGGGCTCGCACCAGCGCATCGTCGAGGAGCCCGCCAGCCTCGCCCAGTTCGCTCTCGAAGCTCAGGTCCAGCACCACCGCCCGGGGCTCCTGGTCCAGGATGGCCGGAAGAAGG
>CAZHIK010000116.1:0-12312 GCA_964532635.1 uncultured Enterobacterales bacterium | reverse complement strand
CACCCCAGTCCGGCAGATCGGTGCCCGGCCCACGGGCCCGGTCGTAGATGAGCACTGTGAGGGGCAACGACTCGGCGAGCTCCAGCGCCGGGACCGGCTCCGGCTCTGGCGGCCAGAGCGCCACGGTCGCAACACACACGATGACCGCGAGCGCCGTGAGCGACGCCACCCAGCGCCACACGAAGCGATGTGCTGGTCGCACTGGCACGGAAGACGCTGGTGATGGCAGGCCGGGCGCAGTTGCAGGGACGGTCTCGTCCGTCGAAGCCCGTGGGGGGGGCGACGCCCAGTCCCGCCCGCCCTCCAGGACGGCCGCGAGCGCTTCACAGCTCGGGATACGCCTGTCGCGATCCGGCTCGAGGCAGCCACAAATCGCCCGATCCAGCCGCGGGGGAAGATCGGGTCGAACCTTCGAAGGAGGGACCCAGGCGGCCTGGCGAATACGGCTGTACAGCTCGATGAGATCCGTACCCTCGAAGGGTGCCCAGCCACAGCAGAGCTCGTAGAGGATGCAGCCCAGAGAGAAGATGTCGGCACGGGCGTCGACGCTGCGGGCGTCCCGGAACTGCTCGGGAGCCATGTAGGCGGGCGTTCCCAGCAGCTGTCCCGGTTGAGTGTGGCCCGGCTCGTCGCCGACGCCCACTGCCCTGGCGAGCCCGAAGTCGGCCACCTTGGGGAGCAACTGCTCACCGACCTGCTGCAGCAGCACGTTGGCGGGCTTGAGATCCCGATGCACGATGCCGATGGAGTGGGCCCGCCCGACCCCTGCGAGGATGCCGGAGAAGAGCGCCTCGGCCCGCTCGATGGACAGGGGAGCGCCCTCCAGTGCCTGCTTCAGGGTGGGGCCCTCCACGTACTCCATCACCAGCACCAGCCCGCCCTCGAGCTCGATCACGTCGCTGACCGACACCACGTTGGGGTGACGCAGCCCCGCCTGTAGCCGCCCCTCCCGCAGTGCCCGTTCCCGGGCCCCGGGCTCCACCCGCAGCTCCTTGAGGGCGTGCAAGGAGCCCAGCGTCGCGTGCCTGGCCAGCAGCACCCGCCCCACCGCACCCACGCCCAGCTCCCGCTCCACCACGAAGCGATCCAGTCGGTCCCCAACAGACAGCGGGATGCGCACGGTGTCAGGATCTCGCTGTCGCGGACGAATCGCAGCCGGCCTCGTCCACCTCGTCGTCGCAGTCGTTGTCCACGCCGTCGCACAGCTCGTCGGCCGCAGGATTGACCTCGGAGTTCCCGTCGTCGCAGTCGCCGTCGTTGGGTACCCAGCCCTGGGGTTGGAAGCGCGCCTCCTGCTCCATCTCCGGGTTGCCGAAGCCGTCCTGATCCCAGTCCTGGTACCAGGTGCGGATCGGATCGGCCGAGTCCAGCTCGAGGGGAATCTCGAGCTCCTTCACGCCCTGACAGCCACCGGCCATCAGCAGGATCAGCGCGCAGACGGACTTCATGGCGCGGCCCTCCGCAAGCGACGACTGCGATAGGCGCGGTTGGGGGAGCCAAATCCCACCGCCAGGCCAGAGCCCACGGCTGCCATCATCGTCCCACCCAGCAGCTGGCCGGTGTCCCGGTCCACGAAGTTGATCTCCCAGGGCACCAGCGAGCCCATCATGTAGGGCTCCACCACCAACTGCCGCAGCACCGGGACGGGTAGCCGGATGAAGGGCTGGATGGGAAAGCGCAGCTCCAGGGACCACAGCTCGAGGAAGGCCTCCTCGGGCTCGATGCGCTGCCCTCGGAACAGGAAGGTGCGGTGGGACAGGCCCCAGAGCAGGCCTGGATAGGGCCGATTCACGATCCTGTGCCGCAGCCCCGGCCGCGGCTCGAGCCACAGCCCCAGCTGCAGGTCCACCGCCTCGCACTGGACCTCCTCCGACAACTGGAGCCCGTCGATGTAGTCCTCGGTGCTCACATCCATGTGCCCTGCACTGCGGGCCAAGAGCCCGCCCACCCGAAGGCCCCAGGGCAGGGACAGCCCCACGTCGAGACGCAACTGGCCGGCACCATCACTGCCGCCCCCCACGCCGGCGCTCACCCAGATGGGCAGCCAGAGCCCCTCCCCGGTCGGGGTCTGGGCGTCGCCCGCCAGGCTGACAGGGTGCGGGAGCGCCCCGAGGGGAGCGCCACCGGGCGCGGCGGGCGTCACCACGCCGGGCCCGGGTACGAGCAGGGGGAGCGGCGGACCGGATACGCCCAGGGTGATCCAGTGCCGTCCCCGGGGCAGCTCGAGGGGCTGACGCAGCTCCCAGCCGGGCTCGCCGTCGTCGTCGATGCGCTTCCATCGCGCAGCCGGCAGCGGCGAGCCGTCCACCCGCAAGGCCCCCGGCCGCTCGGAGCCCGGAATCCGCAGCTTCACAGCGTCTCCCGGGGGGGTGTAGGCCTCGGTGGGCGGTGGACCACCCAGCCCCTCGAGGGCTCCCGCCACCCGCGCAGCCGTGACCTCGAGCCGCGCCAGGTCCCGCTGGACGAGATCTGCGGCCACTGGCTCGGGAGCGGCGATGGGCAGAGCCAGCTCCACCATCCCTCCGGCAACCCAGCGCTCGTCACTACGCCCGCCGGCCTCGCCCCGCGACAGCATCACCCCGTGCTCCACCGACGAAGCCGCCACGTCGAGGTCATGGTTGGACACAGCCACGCGCACCTGGCCGCTGTCCTCGTCGACCACCTCCACCCGGAACAGGCTGCGAGCGCGGGAGAGCACCACGCCGGACTGCTCGATGAAGACCTCGAGGTCGAAGCTCTCCTCCCGCGGGCGCTCGTCGAAGAGGAAGTAGCTGGCCGCACCGCGCACCTGGCGAATGCGAGCGTCGAGGTACAGGGTGCTCCCACCCTCGGGGTAGATCAGCCCGATGGGCAGATCGGCGGACGGGCTGGTGCGGTTGATGACCGCCTGGGCGTCGTACCAGGTCTCCACGACGTCTCCGCCGCAGAGCACCAGGCCGGGCTCGCCGGCCCGGGTCCAGACCACCTGCTCGCCGGTGACCACGTCGGTGACCCGTCGGCTGACGCGCACCAGCCGGGAGGCCTGTGTCGGCTCGAGGGCTGGCTCGGTGACCACCTCCTGCAGCAGCCCGAACTGCCAGCCGCCCAGCTCACCGCAGTCCGCTACCCATACCTCGGACGCCGCGGCCGGCGAAGAGCCGAGCAGCGCCGCGACCAAGGCTGGAGCGAGGGGGCGTAGGCCGCGCATGAACGTGGGGCTCCCGAGCCGAAAGACGAGGAGACTCCCACTCTACCAGGAATCGACGCAGCGCTCCCCAACGCTACCAGGGCAGCGGCTCGAACTGAGGCGGCTCGGGCTCCGGGGGCGAGTTCAGCGCCAGGATGGGCAGCACCACGTCCACCTCCTTGGCGGCGTGGGACACGGAGGTGACGCGCCGAGGTTCCGTGGTTGTGCCCACAGGAACCGAGCGAAGCCCCCTGATGACGATAGGAATCCTCCGGAGCCAAGCCCATGCAGCGTCCCGCCATCATCGCCGGCCTCGCCGGCCTCGCCATCCTGCTGGCCGTCATCCTGCTGTACCGGGGTGCCGGGACGCCCGAGCCCGCGTCCCAGCCTGTCGCCAGCGCGGAGCGCCGAGCGCCGACCCCGCTCTCCGAGGCTCCGAGCCCCGAGCCCCCAGCACCGAGCGGCCGCGAGCCGGGCTCCGAGGGCCCCGCTCCCATCACCGAGCCAGCAGCCCCCAATCCCCAGCCCCTGATCATCGGCGACGCCCCTGTGCCCGAACAGGTCGAGGAAGAGGAAGAAGACAACCCCGACGCCCCCGTCCAGAACACCGTCTGGTCCGCCACCAAGGAAGGCATCCAGGGCGCCATGGCCGAAGCCCTCCCCGGCATCCGTCGCTGCTACGAGCAGGCCCTCGAGGTCCACCCCGACATGGCCGGAAAGATCGTGGTGGCCTTCTCCATCGGCACTAAGGACACGGCGGCGGGGGTCGGCCAGGTGCTCGACGCCGGCATCGCCGACGCCACCATCGAGCAGACCACCATGGACGACTGCCTGCTGGACGCCATGGAGGACCTGCAGTTCGATCCCCCCGTCGATGGCGAGATGGAGATCAACTACCCGTTCCACTTCTCGACGGAGTGATCACCCCATCGACAGCACCACCCGCACCTCGAGCCCGCCCTCGGGGTGATTTCGGGCATCCACCCGTCCGCCCATGCGACGCACCAGCCCAGCCACCAGCGCCAGCCCGATGCCGGTGCCCTTGGTGCTGCGGGTGAGTTCGCGCTCGCCCCGGTAGAAGGGCTGGAAGATGCGGCGCAGCTGCCCGCTGGGGACGCCGGGGCCGTGGTCTCGCACGCTCAAGACGATCTCGGCTCCGGCCGCCCGGGCCTGGAGCACCACCCGCTTGTCCTCGGCGCTGGCCGCGAACTTGATGGCGTTGTCCACCAGGTTCACAAGCACCTGCAGCAGGGCGTCGCGGTCCATGCTGACCGGGGGGAGATCCGGCGCCACCTCCAGCTCCAGGCTGAAGCCCCGCTCCTTGGCGTGGGGGCCCAGGATGTCCACCACCTGCTCGAGCAGGGGCCCCACCGGTCCCACCACCCGCTCCACCTCCCGAGAGCCCTTCTCGAGCCGGGCCAGCTCGAGCACGTTGCCGATCAGGCGGCTCAGGCGCTCGGACTCGGCGGTGATGGTCTCGTAGTACTGCTGGGCCCGCTCGGGGCCGGGCACCATGCCGTCCCGCAAGATCTCGGCCATCATGCGAATGGAGGTCAGCGGGGTCTTCAGCTCGTGGGAGACCGCGGCCACGAAGTCGGAGCGCCGCTGGGCCAGCTCCATGCGGACCGCCACCGTGCGGTACAGCACCAGTCCGCCCACAGCGCAGAGCAGCAGCAGCAGGGTGCTCGAGGCGACCACCAGGCTGCCCCCGGAGGGGCTCTGACCCGGAATGCGGCCCACCACGGCCCGCACGCCCAGCGCGGTGAAAGGCTCGGCGAAGCTGTGCTCGAAGGCGTAGCGCCGCTGCAGGTCACCGCTCCGACCCCAGTCCAGGGTCACCCAGGGCTCGAGGGCCGAGCCTGCCAGCACCCGCTCCCCCAGCTGCGCCTCGAGCACCGGCAGCACCAGCACCAGGCCTTGGCGCCAGGTCTCCTCGCCGATGGTGACGCTGCGGTGGAGCATCAGGTGCTCCGCGTCCAGGCGCTTGCCCGCCAGTGGTGAGATCTGGACCCCCACCTCCTCGCCCTGGATCTTGGCCTGGGCGGGAGCCGGGACGGGAACCCGCTGTTGCTCTCCCTCGATCACAGGGACGGCCTGCTGCTGCTCCATCATGTTGCGGCTGACCACGGTCTGGATGTCGCCCTCGTTGACCTGGAAGGGCTCCACGTTCTGGCGCTGCACCGTGGTGGACTGCGCGTAGCGCTCCCCGCGGCTCTGCACGGCACGGTTCAGGGTGTTGTAGAGGTCCTCCACCGCGCCCACGGTCTCCTGCACCTTGGCCGAGGCGCTGTTGTTGCGGCTGCGGGGCGGGGCCTCCGATGCGAGCCAGGCTGACGCCACGGTCTTGGCCTGCGCGGCCTCCACCCGCTCCCAACCCACGCCACCCACCAGGTCCAGCAGCGCCCCCTCGGCCGCTTCGATGGCCGGGTCCACCGTCACCGAGTAGTTGTCGGCGGCCAGCTGCTTCTCCGATGGCCGCGGACGGTACGGGGTGTACACGGTGCCATCGGGCTCCACCTGGAACCAGCCCAGCACCGCTGGATCCTCGGGCAGCTCCGCCAGGGGCGAGCGGGCCAGGCCCGCCAGGCCGGGCAGCTGCGCCTCGGGCACAGAGAAGTAGCGATACTCCAGGAAGGAGCGCGCCTCTTCGCGCATGGTCAGGTCGGTCAGCTCCCGCTCCAGCTCGTCGAAGAGGCGCTCGGCCACGATCTGGTGCCGCAGCCGCTCCTCCTCCCGCAGGCTCGCCAGGCTGTGGGCCAGCAGCGCTCCCACCCCCAGCACCAGCAGCGCACCCAAGGCCGCGATGAGCAACCCCACTCGCAGCATCGGGCGGGCCCGGATCACGAAGCCTCCGCCGTGGATGTAGGGGCGGGGTTGACCCCCGCCCGCAACCGACGACCAGCAAGACGGGTGCGCATCACCCCTGCTCCAGCCGGTACCCCGCGCCGCGCACCGTCTCGATCACCGAGGCGCCGTCCAGCTCCGCGAGCTTCTTGCGCAGCTTGGCCACGTGCATGTCCACACAGCGGGTCTCCACACGCTCCACACGCTCGAAGCCCCACACCGCTCGCAGCAGCTCCGGCCGTCCCACCACCCGGGCACCCGCCGAAGCCAGATGGGCCAGCAGCTCCACATCCCGCACGGTCAGATCCACCGTTCGCTCCCCGCGGCTGGCCTGGAGACGGTCGCCATCGATCTCCAGTCCCGCGGCCTGAAAGCGCCGCGCAGGCTTCACCCCCGCTCGCCGCAGCAGGGCCTTGACCCGCGCTGTCAGCTGCGCCACCGAAAACGGCTTGGTGACGTAGTCGTCGGCCCCAGCGGAGAAGCCCTCGAGCACATCCTGCTCGGAGCCCCGGGCCGTGAGCAGCAGGATGGCTTGGTGGGGCTTGGCCTCCCGCGCTCGCCGGCAGATCGTGAAGCCGTCCACCCCCGGCAGCATCACGTCCAGCAGCAGCAGCTCCCAGTCCTGCTCGAGGGCCAGGCTCAGGCCTTCCTCACCGTCGGCCACGCCGCGGGGGGCGTAGCCGTGGAAGGCCAGCACGTCGCAGACTCCCATGAGGATCGCCTGCTCGTCTTCCACAACCAGGATGCGGGGCTTCATGGGGGGAGTATGGGTTCCGGGGGTCTCGAGGGGCAAGTAAATGCTGTGTAACCGCGCAGTCATCGAAGGTTTCCGAGCGCTTACCCAAGCCCCGGCGGACCGAGGGTATCCGTGGATCACACACCCCACGGAGGTCCCATGCCCGTCAAGTCCCGCTCCTGGATTCCCGCCATCGCCGCCGCCAGCATCCCCGTCACCATCAGCCTGGCCGCCGCCGCCTGCAACGCCATCATCGGCGTCACGGTGAAGCCGGCGGTTCACGCCGCCACAGTATCGCCGGCCGCCAATCCCACGCCGGCCCACATCGAGCCCCACATCCTCGACATCCCCGCGGCGGGCCGACTGCCAGCCGAGCTCGACGACCCCGACGGCGCAGTCACTACCACCGACGGCATCCGCTTCGACAGCAGCCTGGACCGCAGCGCGGTCATGGAGGGCGGCAACGGCATGGTGCGCATGGAGCTGCGCATCTCCAGCGATCACGAGCCCGAGGCGGGAACCCGCCGCGCCACCGACCTGGTGGTGGTGCTGGACGAGTCCGGCAGCATGAGCGGCGACAAGATCGAAGACGCCCGGGCCGCGGCCCAGGAACTGCTGGCCCAGCTGGGCACCGAGGACCGCTTCGCCCTGGTCAGCTTCGACAGCAACGTCGATGTGCGCATCCCCCTGGACTACGCCTCCGCCGGCAACCGCGGCCGCATGCAGCGCGCCATCCGCGGCATCGGCGCCGGCGGTGGCACCGAGATGCAGGCAGGCCTGGCGGCCGGCGCCGAGCAGCACCAGGCCACCCCCGGCCGCGCCGGTCGCACCATCCTGATCTCCGACGGCCTGCCCAACTCCCCCGACGGCCTGGTGGCCCAGGCCCGCAGCTTCGCCCAGGCCGAGACCCCGCTGACCACGGTAGGCATCGGCGCCGACTACGACGAACAGCTGATGGTGGACCTGGCCGACGCAGGCACCGGCAACTTCTACTGGGTCACCCAGGGACAAGACCTGGCCGCGGTCTTCGGCCACGAGCTGAGCACCGCCCAGGAGACGGTGGCCACCGGCCTGCAGGTGGGCCTCGAGCTGGGCGAAGGCGTTGAGCTGGTGGACGCCAGCGGCTACCCCACCCGCATGGTGGGGGGTCAGGTGGTCTTCGACGTGGGCACCCTCTACGCCAGCCAGGAGCGCAGCTTCTGGGTCACCCTGCAGGTCCCCGCCCACACCGCCGGCGACCAGGCCGTGGCCATGCCCAGCCTCAGCTGGCGGACCCCCGACAGCACCGAGCTGGCGTCGCTGACCCTCGAGCCCCAGGCGGTGGAGGTTGTGCAGGAGCAGCACCGCTTCCTGGCCGCGATCGATGCCGAAGCCTGGGGTCGTTCGGTCATCGAGGAGGAGTACAACGTGCTGCGCAACGCAGTCAGCGTGGCGGTCCAGGCGGGTGATCTGGACACGGCCCAGCAGGAGATCGATGCCTACACGGCTCGCAACCGTCCCCTGAACGAGACGGTGGACTCCCAGGCGGTCTGGGACAACTTCGACGACGTGGCCGCCCTGGAGCAAGAGGTCAAGCAGCAGTTCGAAGGCGAGCAGCAGCAGGTCCGCCAGAACTACTTCGCCAAGACCCTCAACAGCATGAGCTACAGCAGCCGTCGCAGCGGCCAGGCCAAGGGCTACTGATCCAGCTCCCGCTCGAGGATCGGCAGCACACGATCGGCGATGCGCGCGTGCCCCTGGGGATCGGGATGGACCTGCACCATCCCCTGCCCAGGGGGCTCCCGCACCGCGGCCGTGGGCCAGATGTCGCTGAGGTCGTGATGGATCAGCTCGGAAGCCACCAAGGCCTCGGCCAGGATGGCCTGCCCATCGCTGAGGGTGCTGCACATGTCGTCGCCCGCAGGGGCCGGGGTGCAGTGGGCCAGGCCCGGCGCCGGTAGCAACACCACCTGCAGGGGCAGGTCGGCTGCCAGGCCCAGGCTGTGGAGCTGATCGAACACACGCCGGGCCCAGTCCACACAGTCACCGTGGGCCAGCCGCCGTGACGTCTCGTAGCGCCGCTGGGCCCAGCCGTACCAGGCGAGGTTGGCCAGGTAGCTGTGGCTCACCAGCGCAGCCAGACCGGAGTTGCCGATGGTGGCCGGGTCGGCTGGAACCACCAGCCGATCCTGGTAGGCGAACATCCGGTAGTCGTCCATGTCGTCGCTGCCGACGACCACCAGCAGCAGATCCGGACGCTCGGGCTCGGCCGCCAAGGCGGCCAACTGCCGGGCGCGACCGCAGAGGCTGCTGCCTGGAATGGCCAGGTTGTTCACCTGCACCGAGCGCTCACCACCGCGGGCCAGGCCGTCCCCCAGCAGTACGGGGAAGGCCTCCTGGCGGGCCACCTCGGCTCCGGCCACCACCGAGTCCCCGAGGGTCCACAGCTCGACGGACGTCCCCTCGGGCTGGCCATGCTGCGATCGCAGGTCTACCGAACGGGCGATCCCCAGATCCTCGGCGCAGCGCCCGCTCAGGGTCCCGAGGTCGAACGCCGGATGATGTTCCTGGGCCAGTTGGCCGACGCTCCACTCGGAGCCCTCGAGGGCCGCATGGCTGGGCAGGGTGGCGTAGCTGAGCCGCAGGCCGAACTCCGCCGCGGCCAAGGCCAGCAGGCCCGACGCGAGGGCCAGGGCGAACTTGGGAAGACGCCTGGTCACAGCCGCCTCAGGAGCGGTCAGCCAGCCCCTCGCGGGCCAGCACCACCCGAGCGCCGCCCTCGCGCTTGGCTGCATACATGGCCTGATCGGCCCGGGCCAACAGGTCGTGGCGGTGACCCTCGTGCTCGGGGAACAGGGCCACGCCGATGCTGGCGCTGACGCGGAGCTGCCGTCCCGCCACCACGAAGGGCCGCTCCATGGCGGTCAGCAGCTTGCCCGCCACCTCGAGGACCTGGGCGGTGGGCATGGGGTTGGGCAGCAGCACGGCGAACTCGTCGCCCCCCAGCCGCGAGACGGTGTCGGCGGCCCGCAGGGAGCCCCGCAGGCGGGTGCCGAGGGCCGCCAGCAGGCGATCGCCGATCTCGTGACCGTGGGTGTCGTTGACTTCCTTGAAGCCGTCGAGATCCATCAGCAGGACCGAGAAGCCGCTGCCGTAGCGCCGGCCGTGCTGGCGAGCGCGCTCGAGGCGGTCGTGGAACAGCAGGCGGTTGGGCAGCCCGGTGAGGTCGTCGTGGGTGGCCAGGTACTCGAGCTGCTCGACCCGCAGCAGCTCGTCGGTGACGTCGCGCACCACCCAGACCACACCAGCCTGTCCCTGCTCGGCCATGACGCGCGAGGCACCCACCCGCGCCATGAAGGTGGAGCCGTCGATGCGGCGCATGCGCAGCTCGAGGTGGCGAGACGGCCCTCCGGGCACGAGCTTGGGCTGGTGGTCGCGCTCCCAGGTCTCCCAGCCGGCCAGCTCGGCACACAGGCTCACACCAGGGCGACCCAGCAGCTCCTCACGCTCCATGCCGAAGCTGTTGAGCACGGTGCGGTTGCACTCGCTGACCGTGCCGGTGGTGTCGAGCACCAGGATGCCTTCGGAGACACTCTCGAACAAGGCCTTCTGGAAGGCACCCGCCCGGCGGAGCCGCTGCTCCAGCTGGGACTGGGTGCTGATGTCCCGCGCGAATCCCGCGAAGCTGCTCACCTGGCCGTCGTCGCCGAAGACCGGGTGGAGAGAGCAGGCCCGCACCCGGCCGCCGATGCGCTCGGTGTAGTGGAGCGTGCGGCCGGTGGCCGCCACCTCCTGGGACATCTCCTTGCGCAGCGCCACGATGCTCTCGTCGAAGACCTCGGAGCTGTGAAGCCCCACCAGCTCTTGCACCGGTCGGCCAGCCTGGTCTGCGACCCGCTGGTTGCAGGCCAGGATGCGCCCGTCGCGACCCACCAGCACCGCGGTCTCGTCCACGGCATCCAGCAGCGCCCGCGCGCGGGAGACCGAGTGTCCCAGGCGGGTGACCTGGTCGCTCAGCTCCTGGGTGCGCCGCCCCACCGACTGCTGCAGGCGGCCGGCCACGGCGCGCAGCTCGTCTTCGGTGAGCTTGTGGATCAGGGCGATGCTGGCGTGCTGGAGCAGGGCCTCGAGGGTGCCGCACTCGACCTCGGTGAGGGGCTCCCTCAGCATCACCGCCACAGCACCCAGCAGCTTGCGCTCCCGGGTGAGGCCCATGGCGTAGCTGGTGCCCAGATCCCACTCGGCCTCGAAGCCCACGGCGTCGGCCTCGGGGATCTGGCTGCAGGACAGAGCCCGCAGCCCGCCCTCCACCCGGTGCAACCTGGGCTCGAGCAGCTTCTTCCAGCGATCGTCCAGACAGGCGATGTCGTAGCCATAGCCACCGCTGGTGAGCAGCCTCTCGAGGGCGGCGACCGCAGCCGGCTGGCCCACCACGGCCTCGGGGTGGAAGAGGGTGACCCGCTCGTCGAAGAGGGTGACCACCACCAGGGCCTGGGGGAAGGGTTCTCGGATCAGCTGACCGATGCGCTCGTAGAGGCGGCCACCGGTGGTGGCCACCCCACCCAGGGCCAGGGCCCCACGGTTGAGGAATCCCAGCGCCTCGGGGGCGGACTCGATCTGCACCTCAGGCTGGGCGCCGGGCGCGGGCGGGGGGTGTTCGGGATCACGCATGGGGAGGCTGCCTCGCGGACTGAGAGCCTAACAGACCACCCCGGTCCGATTCCAACCCACGGGTCGGAACCCCCGGATCAGGCGTCCACACCCAGTGCCTCGAACAACTCCTCCGGGCTCAGCTGGCGCTCGCCGCGCAGCACCGACAGACGGTCTCGGCCGGCCTCCTTGGCGTGGTACAGACACGCGTCGGCGGAGCTGACGATCTCTTCGGCCGCGCTGGTTGGAGCGTTGGGCCAGGTGGCCACGCCAAGCCCAGGTGGAACCTGGAGTCGAACGACATCACCTCGTGTCACCGCCCCGGAGAGCCCGGCTTCACTCGTAGCTCAGAGCGATCCCGTAGACCCCGAACTGGGCCACCCAGTGGGAGTAGCTGTAGTCCTCGGCCCAGTACTGCGGCAGCGCCATGTGGGTGTCGATGTGCCTGCGGTAGGCCCATCGATAGCGGACATCGCCCGTGGCCTGCCACAGGGCCCACAGGCCCCAGGAGCGGCTGAAGTTCAGCCCGCCCTGGTGGGAGGTGGCGATGGCGGTGTGGGGCTGCAGGTAGAAGTCATCCGGGAGGTTGTCCTCCAGCCAGGCCTCGGCCTTTTCTTCGGGCAGCACGCTCAACACCACCAGGGCCAGGTGAAGGCAGGGCGGGAAGAAGTCGCGGGTGTTCCCGGTCGCCTCATCGATGGGACACAGCTCGGAGCGTGGCACCAGCTCCTGGGCCACGAAGGCTTCGATCTCCTCGGCCAGGGCGTCATCGCCCACGGCCACCGCCCGCTGGTGCAGGTTCAGCACGACCCAGCTGAGGTTGTAGTAGTCGTCGTTCTGCAGCTGGTTGCCGATGGAGGTGGAGCCCAGGCCCCACAGGTGGTCCAGCAGATCCTCGTTGGCCGCCGACTCCCCAAAGCAGTCGCCGATCCCCACC
>CAZHIK010000115.1:0-13839 GCA_964532635.1 uncultured Enterobacterales bacterium | reverse complement strand
CTCGCCACGGGAGGAGTCGCGGCTGGAGGAGCTATCGCGGCTGTAGTCGCGGCTGTAGCTGCTGTCGTCGCTCCCGCGACCGAAGTCGTCTTCGTCTTCGTTGTCGTAGGAGTCGTAGCTGTCGTCCAGGTCGTCCAGGTCGTCCAGGTCGTCCAGGTCGTCCAGGTCGTCGAGGGGATCTCTGCCGCCGTCGTCTGCCGAGGCCACCGCACCCGCCGCAGGGATCTCGGAGGGGGGCTTTTCGTTGGCATCGATGTAGCCGGTCCACAGGATGGTGTCGTCGCCGGGGCCGTACTGCACGATGTTGGGCAGATCCTCGGCGTAGGTGCGGGTCTCGACGCCGTCGACGTAGGCGTACTTGCCGGCCGGGGCGCTGAAGGAGCCGATGAAGGGGTTGGGCCCGGTCTGCGCGTCGGTCCACATCCGGTGCAGCTTGCCGCCTTCCGGGGCCAGCTTCGCCGAGATCTGGTAGTCGGGCTCGATGGACAGCGCCGCGCGGAAGGACAGCACCGTGGCGTCCTCGTCGCCGTCGAAGAAGGCCCTCAGAGCCATCAGGCGGTGGTATGCCGCGGCGTTGGGGGGAAGGAAGATCTCGCTCAGGCACGGCAGGGCATCCTCTGCCTGCTTGGTGGAGGCGAAGAAGGAGTCCTCGTCCAGCGTGGCGAAGTCGATGAGCGCTTGCTGCATCACGCTGGTGAGCTGCTCCGAGGAGGTGGGCTGGCAGTCCTGAGCGGACGCGACACCAGCGACCAGAATCAACCAGGTCATCGTGGCCATCCTCTGTGTGCGGAAAAATCCCGGTAATCGTTTGCGGGCGGTACCTATTGCACCGTGCACCACCCGGCCACGGGCTGGGGGGTCAGAATGGGGTCATGGCCCCGTGATCAGCTCCCAGCAGGACTCTATCCAGGCCCGTGGGTGGTCGCCCATGGCGCCTGGCAGCAGGACCGGACGGTGCTCGGCGCCGTAGCGGGCGTTGACCCCGTTGCCTTGGGCCGCCAGGTTCATCCGCACCCAGGGCACACCCCCGTCGAGGGCGGCGTTGACGAGATCGCAGGCGTGCTTGGCGGGCCACCAGGCTGGGGGCTGGTCGAAGATGGGCTCCTGTTCGGAACCGTGGGGGGGCTGCACGTGGTCCCGCGCCGCCTGCAGGCGCAGGTAGCGGCCGCGGAAGGTGGGCAGGCACCGGAAGGCCTCCCGCACCCGCCACCAGGCCTGATCGGTGGGGCTGCCGCCGTGGAGGCCGCAGCTGTGGCCGAACAGCTCGAGGGCCTTGGCCGGGTCCGGTCGACCCGTGTCGGGCGCCACCACCGGGGCGGGGGCGCTGCGCCCAACATCGGGGGAGGGGAGGAGAGCCGCCCCCGCCAGCCGCCAGGCGCAGAGCATGGCGGCGCAGGCGTCGCTGGGCCCCTCCTCGTCCACCAGCCAGCGCACGGGCAGATCGGGGTGGCGGGCGATGCAGCCGGCCGCAGCCACCAGACCGAAGGAGCATGCATAGATGCCCAGGCGCTGCGGATCCACGTGGGGGTCTGCGAGCACGTCCCTGATCACCGCCGCCAGGTCGTCCTGGTCGCGCGGACCGTTGAAGTCGTTGCGTCCCGCTGAGCGCCGGTCCCGGAGCTTGCCGCTCGAGCGCCCCCGGGCATTGAAGCCAACCACCACCACGCCCCGTTCGGCCAACTCCCGGGCGGTGGCCCGCAGCACCATCGTGCGTCCAGCGCCCACGCCGCCCGGGATCATCACCACCGCCGGCAGCCCAGCTCGCACCCCCCGCGGTCGCACCCGCTGCCCATACAGCCAGCCGGCACCTCCGCGAACGCGGAAGCTCTCGATGGTGATGGGGGAGCGGAGGGGCATGGGGTGTGCCTAACCGTCCCGTGCTAGAGGGCTCCCATGCCCCCCACCCCCCGCCGGCGCCGCCTCTCCATCGACGACTACGTCCGTGGTGTGCTCGCGGGTGACCGCGCCATCCTCGGCCGGGCCATCACCCTGGTGGAGAGCAACAGCCCGCGCCACCAAGCCCAGGCCCAGCAGCTGCTGCTCCAGCTGTTGCCCCACTCCGGGCGGGCCCACCGGGTGGGCATCTCCGGGGTGCCGGGGGCCGGTAAGTCCACCTTCATCGAGGCTCTGGGCTGCCACCTGTGCGACGGGGGCCAGCGGGTGGCCGTGCTGGCCGTCGACCCCTCGAGCAGGGTCAGCGGCGGCAGCATCCTGGGTGACAAGACCCGTATGCAGCAGCTGGCCACCCATCCGGGGGCCTTCGTGAGGCCTTCACCCTCGTCGGGCTCCCTGGGCGGGGTGGGGCGAAAGACCCGCGAGACCATGATCGTCTGCGAGGCCGCCGGCTACGACATCGTGCTGGTGGAGACAGTGGGGGTGGGTCAGAGCGAGGTGCTGGTCTCCGACATGGTGGACTTCTTCCTGGTGCTGATGATCGCCGGGGCTGGCGACGAGCTGCAGGGCATCAAGCGAGGCATCCTCGAGCTGGCCGACCTGGTGGCGGTCAACAAGGCTGACGGCGACAACGTCATCAAGGCCCGGCGTGCACGCCAGGAGCTGGAGACCGCGGCCCACTTCATGCAGCCGGTCAGCCAGCACTGGAAGCCCCCTGTGCTCTGCGTGTCCGCTCTCGAGGGCACCGGCCTGCCGCAGCTCTGGGCCCAGGTCCAGGAGCACCGCCAGGTGCTGGACGGCCACGGTGAGCTGGCCACCAAGCGGCAGCGCCAGCGCCTGCGCTGGATGTGGGCCATGGTCGAGCAGCAGCTCATCGCCTCCCTGCGGAACCACGATCAGGTGCAGGCCAGACTGCCGGCCCTCGAGCGCGACGTGCTCGATGGCCGCCTCACCCCCACCCTGGCCGCCCGCACCCTGCTCGAGCGCTTCGGCGTCGACGTCCAGTCCTGATCTACTCCCCCAGCCAGAGGACGACAGAGCCCGCCAACAGCGGCCAGCGCACCGTGGGGCCGGTGAGTCGCTCGAGGGCGAACATCCACCGCGGGCTACGGGAGGGCAGCTCGGCTGGTGGGTGCGGCGGGTGCTCGGGCATGGGCTCCACGTCGCGAGGGCCGCGCGGCGCGCCCTCGGATAGGGGGGAGCATATGAAGGCCTGGTTTCGCGCGCTGCTGTTTTTCCTGGGATGTCTGGCGATCTTCGTCTCGCTGCGCATCCTCCGCGCGCAGAGCGAGGAAGCCCCCACCCCTTCCCAGGCGGACCTCCAGGCCACCCACGGGGTCCCCGTGGAGCTGACTCGGGCCGAGCTGCGACCCGTGAGTCGGTCGGTGGCCTTGTACGGCACGGCCCAAGGGTCCCAGCAGTCCGAGGTGGTGGTCACCTCCCCCAACATCCTCGAGAAGCTGCACGTGAAGGTGGGCGACTCCGTGCGCCGGGGCCAGCAGCTTGCAACCATGCGCACCGTCTCGCTGTCCCCGCTGGGCTACCCCTACGAGCCCCTCGAGGTGCAGCATCAGGCCCTGCAGGCCGAGCTCGAGCGCATCCGGCCGCTGTACGAGCAGGGCGCGGTCACCGATCAACAGTTCGACGAGCTGAAGGCCCGCGCCGACGCCGCCGAGGCCCAGCTGCAGTCCGCCAGGGCCGCGGTGTTCATCACCGCCCCCATCGGCGGTACCGTCACACGCATCGACTTCCGTCCCGGCCAGATGGTGCCCAACGACCGGCCGCTCATGCAGGTGGCCGCCATCGATCCCATGATGCTCGAGCTGATGGCCGAGGCTGGCGATGTGGCGGTCATCGATCAGGGCATGACGGTCCAGGTGCGCAGCGCCGCGCTGCCGGGCCAGCTGCTGGCGGGCACCGTGGTGGAGCGCTCCCTGGGGGCCTACCCGGTGCTCAACCAGTTCCGGCTGCGGGTCGAGGTGCCCAACCCCGATCGCCAGCTGCTACCGGGCTACCCGGTCGAAGCCACCGTTCTGGTGGGCTCGGGCGAGCCGGTGCTGGCCGTGCCACGCCGCGCGGTCGTCGAGGGCGAATTGGGGGCCTCGGTGTGGGTCTCCGATGCCGACGGCGTGTCCCGCAGGGTGGCCCTGCGGCTGGGCGTGCACGACGACCGCTGGGTGGCGGTGCAGGGTGAGCTGTCCGCCGGCGACGCCGTGGTCACCCTGGGGCAGCGGCTGATCACCCGCGAGGGCCAGCCCCTGATCGCGGTCGAGTAGGCGCCCCATGTGGCTCTCCCGACTCTCGGTGCGCCGGCCCGTGCTGGTCACCATGGTGGTCGGCTTCTTCGTACTCTTCGGCCTGGTCTCCGCCCCCAAGATGCCGGTGGAGCTGCTCCCCAACGTCGATCTGCCCTACGTGATGGCCACCATCGTCTACCCGGGCAGTGCGCCCGAGGATGTCGAGAACAGCATCCTCATCCCCCTCGAAGACGCCCTGGGCGAGGTCAACCACCTGAAAAAGCTGCGGGCCACCGCCCTGCCGGACGCCGGCTGGCTGCTGCTCGAGCTCGACATGGGCAGCGACGTCGACGGGGCCATCGAGGAGATCCGGGCTGCTCTGGACGAGCACTGGAGCGAGCTGCCCCCCGGGGTCCGGCGCCCCACCATCAAGGCCATCTCGGCCTCGGCGGTGCCCATCGTGCAGCTGGCGGTCACCGGGCCAGGTGAGCTCCCGGAGCTCACCGAGTGGGTCCAGGACAACGTGCGCGAGCCCATCGCCCGCATCCCGGGCGTAGCCGCGGTGGATCTCACCGGCGCCCGCGACCGGGAGGTGTGGGTCGAGGTGGATCAGGGCCGCCTGCTGGCCCACCACCTCACCCTCGGCCACGTCATCGAGGCGGTGCGGGCAGGCGGTGTCGACATCCCGGCTGGCACCCTCGACAGCGGCGAGTCGGCCATCCCCGTGCGCCTGGCCGCCAGCTACGCTTCGGTGGCCGAGCTCGAGGGGGCCATGATCACCGCCCCCACCGGCGAGCGCCTGCCCCTGTCGGCTGTGGCCACGGTCACCCAGGCCACCAGCCCCGGCACCACCTTCGCGCGCATCCAGGGAAAGCAGGCTGTCGGTGTGTCTGTGGGCAAGCGACCCGACGCCAACACCGTGGCCCTGGGGGGGCAGGTGCTCGAGCTGCTCGAACAGATCCGCCAGCGCGCACCTCCAGGCACGGAGCTGCACGTCTTCTTCGACATGAGCGAGGCCATCCGGGCCAGCATCTCCAGCCTGGTGAGCACTCTGGGGCTGTGCGTGCTGCTCACCGCTGGACTGCTCTACCTGTTCCTGCACGACTGGCGGGGCACGGCGGTGGTGGCCATCTCCATCCCCTGCTCCCTGGTGGGCACCCTGACCTTCGTGTACCTGGCGGGCTTCTCCATCAACTACATGACGCTGATGGGGCTGGCCATCACGGTGGGCACCCTGGTCGACGCCAGCATCGTGGTCCTCGAGAGCATCGCACGGGAGGTGGAAACCGACACCGACGCGGCCGCGGCCGCCGACCGCGGCACCGCCCGGGTCTTCCTGGGGGTGGTGGGCTCCACCATCACCAACATCGCGGTGTTCACGCCCATCGCGTTCATGCAGGGCATCGCCGGCAAGTTCTTCGTGCAGTTCGCCTTCACCGTCAGCTTCTCGATGGTGCTCGCACTGCTGGTCAGCTTCACCCTCACACCCATGCTGGCCGCGCTGCTGTACCGCAACACCGCGGGCAAGCCGGTGGCCATGAAGCGGGTGGGGCCCCTCGCCCGGCTGTGGGACCGGGGCTACGCGCGCTCCGAGACCGCCTACCGCGGCATCATCCGCTGGGTCATAGGCCACCGCTTCACCACCCTCGGCGGGCTGGTGGGGCTGCTGGCGGGGGCTGTCCTGTTGCAGGGCCCCGTGGTGCCCATGGGCTGGATCTCGAATCCCGACCAAGGCTTCTTCATCACCCAGATCTCCCTGCCCCGGGACGCCGACGTCGAGGAGACCGCCCGCGCCGTCACCCGCGCCGAGCGGGTGCTGCTGGCCCACCCCTCAGTGGACCTGGTCTACAGCGAGGTCGGGCAGTACAAGTCGCTCTTCGGCGCCATTCGGGGCCGCAACCGCGCCGAGAGTCAGGTGATCCTCGTGGACGCCGAGGGGCGTGCCTCCACGGCGGAGGTCATGGACGAGCTGCGCCGGGAGCTGGCCATCGCGGTGCCGGGCGCCGAGATCATGCTCAAGGAGCTGGGCGCCGGTGAGGCCGCCATCCGCGACGACGTGATGATCGAGGTCATCGGGCCCGATCCCGAGGTGCTGGACGGCCTGGTGGACGGCGTGGTCGACCTGCTCGACTCCATGCCCAACCTGGTGGACATCGATCGCAGCGGCGACGAGCTGGGCCCCCAGATCCGTGTCACGCCCCACCGCCCGCGCCTGGCCGACGCTGGGGTCAGCCCCGCCCAGCTGGGCCTGCTGTTGAGGGCGGCCATCGAGGGCGACACCGAGGCGCGCTTGCGCGACAGCGACGACGAGCAGACCGTCCGGGTGCGCCTCGGGGAGCGCTGGCGGGACGACCTGAGCGCTGTGGGTGCGACCACGGTGCAGACGGCCTCCGGTGCCCAGGTGCCCCTGCGGGAGCTGGCTCGGGTGGAGGAGACCGAGGCCCCGCTGATCATCTCACGCCAGGAGCGTGCCCGGCGCATCACGGTCTTCGCCAACCTCAGCCACGGAGCCATCGGCGACACCGCCGCCAAGCTGAAGACCGGCGTGAAGCTGCTGGCACCGCCCGACGGCTACACCATCCGCGTGGGCGGCGAGGAGGAGCAGCGCGCCGAGGCCGCCCGGGAGATCTCTGCCGCCTTGCTGCTGGCCGTGGTGCTCATCACCATGCTGCTTGCGGGGCTGCTCGAGTCCCTGGTGCACCCCTTCACCATCCTCACCACCCTGCCCTTGGCCTTGATCGGTGTGCTCCTGGCTCTGGCGGTCACGGGGGTGGACCTGGATCTCTTCGGTCTGATGGCGGTGGTGATGCTGGTGGGCATCGTGGTCAACAACGCCATCTTGATGCTGGAGGAGACCGCGCACCAGCGCAACGAGGGCCAGCCGCTGGACCGTGCCCTCGAGGAGGGCGCGCTGCGTCGACTGCGCCCCATCCTGATGACCTCCCTGTCCACCGTGGCCGGCATGATCCCCCTGGCCATGGCCCTGGGGCCGGGGGCCGAGCTGCGCCAGAGCATGGCCCTGGTGAGCATCGGCGGCGTGGGCTCGTCGGCCCTGCTGGTGCTGGTGGCCTGTCCGGCCCTGTACCACCTGGTGGAGCGGGCGCGGGCGCGGCTGACGCGCTCGGATAGGGTTTGAGCCGGCGGCCTGCGCGTCCGCGGGCGGCCCTGGAGGAGTGAGGACGCGGGCCTCAGCTCTCCTGACCCGCCAGCCTGCGCAGCTCGGAGACCGCCTCGAGGCTGGCGATGAACACGCCGGAGTGCCCCCCGCGGATCATGTCTTCGTCCTGGGGGAAGTCCATCCAGGTGCCGTCCATGCGGCGCATGGCCACCAACTGGGCGTCGGGGATCCGAAGCTTTCGGAGCTTGGCGACGTTGATGCCGTCCAGCTCGGAGCCCGGCGACACCAGGATCTCCTCGAAGCGCAGCACCCGCTCCCCCTGGGCCCGCAGCATCCGGTCCAGGTAGGAGACCACCGCGGGCCGAACGATCTCGGAGGCCAGGCGCAGGCCGCCGATTCGGTTGGGGGAGACCACGGCGTCGGCCCCGGCCACCTGGAGCTTGGGGATCAGGCGCGCGTCCTGGCAGCGTGCCACGATGCGCAGGTTCGGGTTGAGCTGCCGGGCCGAGAGCGTGATGAAGAGGTTGTCCTTGTCGCTCCCCAGGCAGGCCACCAGGCCCGATGCGCGGTCGATGCCGGCGTAGCGCAGCACGTCGTCATCGGTGGCGTCCCCGAGCACGCAGGGCAGCTCCTTGCCGAAGCGCTCCTGGGCGCCGTCCACCGTCTCCCGCTCCGCCTCGATCAGGACGAGGCCACGATTCGTATCCCGCAGCTCGGCGACGACGTTCATCCCGGTGTGGCTGCCGCCGCACACGATGACGTGTCGTGAGAGCGCGTCGATGTTGTTCTTCATACGCCGCCTCCAGAACATGCGATCGACCGTCCCCTCCACCAGGAAGGCGGTCAGCGCCGAGAAGAAGTACAGGATGGTGCCCACCCCGGCGCACAGCAGGCAGGTGGTGAACATCTTGCCCGAGACGGAGGTGGAGACATCGACCACCTCACCGTAGCCCACGGTGGTCAGGGTGATGGCCGTCATGTAGACGGCGTCCAGCAGGGTGGTGCCCGGTGGGCCCACGAACTGGAATCCCAGCACACCCACCAGCACGATCACCGAGCAGAACGCTGCCGATCGGCGGATCGTCCGGAGTGCATCCCAGTCGGGGGAGGTGTTCTGCATCGCGCCTTGCTCCCTGAGCCTTGGCGATTCTGGCACAAAGCCCCGTCGGGGGGAAGCGCCGGCTGGGGGCTACAGGGCGCTGGCGTAGAAGAGCAGGTAGCCGTTGCCATCCCAGACGGCGTTGTCCAGGGGGGACGAGGTGGGGGTGCTCAGCTTGATGCCGTCGCCGCTGGCGTCCGTGGACAACTCGCCGCAGTCGTGCTCCCAACCCCAGCTCCAGCCCAGCTCGTAGGCCTGGCCGTAGATGTCGGAGTAGACGTACTCCGCCGAGACGTAGGGGGCCCAGTCTGCGGTCCAGTCCAGGCCCGAGTCGATCACCGCCGTGGGGAGGGTGGCCATCAGATCCACCAGCGCGCCCACGCCCACACCCCAGGTGTGGAGCTCGAGCACGTCGCGCAGGTCGTTGGTGCCCCAGGTCGCGGAGCTCACGGGCTGGCAGGTGGTGTAGCCGCCGGTGAGGGGCACCTCCCAGGCGCCGTACAGGGTTCCACCGCTCGAGGTGGTCCAGCCCGTGGCCACGGTGGCTGCGTCCATGTCGTAGTAGATGCTGCACAGCGAGGTAGCCGAGGAGTCGTAGAACTCGAACTCGATGTAGGCGGGCTGGTCGCCGCTGCTGTTCATCCAGTCGTAGAAGACGTCGCTCTCGATGGTGGCGATGAAGCTGACCGTGAAGTAGTACGGCGAGATGGTGGGGCCAGAGACGGGGCCGCTGCTGACCCACAGGTCCTCGTCGGGCCAGGTGCAGACCTCCATGCCCTCGCCCAGATCCACGCTGGCGGTGCCCGCGGTGCCGGCGTCGTAGCCGTCGTCGGGGGTGGCCGCGCAGGTCCAGGTCTCGTTGTCGCCGGTCTCGAGTGACGGGATGAGGCTGCTGCTGGCAGTGTCGATCTGGATGCCCGTCCAGGCGGCGCCATCGAGCAGCCAGGAGAAGCCGTAGGTGAAGCTGTCTCCGTCGTCGTCGGTGGAGTCCACCAGCACCTCGCACAGCAGGTCGTCCACCCCGGGCTCAGGCTCGGCGGGGGTGATGCCCACGGTGGGGGCCGAGGGCGGGCTGTTGATCACGGTGACGGTGCTCGAGGTCACGGTGGAGCCGTCCACGGTGCCGTCGTTGGGGGTGACCACCACGTAGATCTGCTGTCCTCTGTCGAACCAGGTGGACCCGGACAGGGTGTTGCCCGCCGCGCTGACCGCCACGCTGTCGATGTACCAGGTGTAGCTGAGGGTCACCGTGTCGCCGTCGGCGTCGGTGTCGGCCACCGCGGCCACGAGCGAGTCGTCGGTGTACAGGCTCGAGGGGCTCAAGGTGATGCCGCTGATCACGGGCGCGCTGTTGATGGCGGTGGCGGTGTCGGATGTGACCGGCGTGCCGGTGTCGCGCCCGTCGTTGGGACTGACCTGAGCCACGATGGTGTCGCCCTTGTCGAAGTAGTCCCCCGACAGCGACGGCAGGGAGGAGACCACCACGCCGTTGACGCTCCAGGCGTAGCTGAGGGTGATGCTGTCGTCGTCGGCGTCCACCGCGTCGGTGACCGTGACCGAGATGGTGTCGGTCTCCGTGGGGCTGGTGGTGCTGAGGCTGGCGCTGGCGATGCTCGGAGGGCTGTTGCCCACGGTGGCCACGTCGCTGGTGACAGGCGCACCGGCTTCCTCGCCGTCGTGGGGGGTGACCTCGCAGTACAGCTCGTCGCCCCGATCGAAGAGGGTGCCATCGATGGTGGCGTCGGTGGAGACCGCGGCGTCTTCGACGTACCACTGGATGGTGTAGCTCTCCGCGTCGCCGTCGGCGTCGGACCAGCCGGTGGGCAGGCAGCTGACGGTGGTGTCCTCGTAGATCTCGCTGGGATCGAGGGCCACGGCGTCGTAGCTGGGTGCGCTGTTGAGGATCTCCACGGTGTTGGTGGCGAAGCCCTCACCCGAGAGGAAGTCGTCGCTGGGGGTGACCACAGCCTGGACCTGCTGGCCCTTGTCGAACAGGGAGCCGTCGAGGGTGGCGAGGTCGCTGTCCTGCGCCAGGGTGCCGTTGACGTAGAAGGCGTAGCTGGCCTGGACCTCGTCATCGTCGAGGTCGGTGGCCTCCCAGCTCACCTCGAGGGTGGTGGTCTCGTACGCTGGCTCGGGCCCCAGCTCGGCGCTGGTGATCTCGGGGGCAGTGTTCTCGATGCTGACCGACGCGGAGACGGCCTCGCCCAGATCCTCGCCGTCGTTGGGCACCACCGTGACCTCCCAGAGCTGGCCCCGCACGGTGTCGATGGCGGGCACGGTGTCGCCAGCGTGGCTGCTCTCCACGCCGTCGACGGTCCAGGTGTAGGCGAAGGTGACGTTGTCGTCGTCGACATCGGTGCCCACCGCGGTGGCCTCGAGGGCCTGGTCGGCGGTGGGAGCCGCGGGAGACAGCTCCACCTCTGCGCTGGGTGCGGTGTTGACGATGGTGGTCTCCGCGCTGGCGGACTCGCCGTCGATCTTGCCGTCGCTGGGGGTGACCACCACCTCCCAGACCTCGCCCTTGGAGGTCAGGGTGGCCGGGATGTTCGCCTCACGCATGTCGCTGCGCTCCTGGCCGTCCTGGAACCAGGCGTAGGTGTAGCTGATGGTGTCTTTGGCGTTGTCGTCCACCGAGGGCGAGGTGAGCACGGCCTCGAGGTTGTCGCTTGTGCCAGGCTCTGTGGGCTCGATGTTCACCGCCGGTGCGCCGGGTGGCTTGTTGCAGGCGCAGGACAGGATGATGAGTGCGAAGCAGGAAACGCGGGAAGCGTGCATGGGCCGGCCCCGGAAAGGTTCGAGGTGGGGAGCGTGTCTTCCGAAGGTACCACGGAGGATCCACCATGCACGTCGGGCGCGGGCCGAATAAGCGAACTGCGAGCCTTCCTCATCTTCCATGCACATCCGAATCCCGCAGGTCCTGATCCTCACGCTGGCGCTGCTCCTTCCCGGAGCTGCGTCGGCCGCCACCTACGGTGAGGGCGTGTGGCCCGAGTTCACCTCTCTGCCAGCCACTTCGGTGGGGGCCCGCGATGCCGCCATCGTGGTCGGTGTGGAGCGCTACCACCACTACCCCGACCTGCGGGGAGCCGCGGGTGCCGCGCGCCAGTGGTCGCGCTGGCTCGAGAACTCCCACGGGGTGCCCTCGGATCGGCTGTTCACCCTCACCGACGACGACGCCACCTGCGCCGACCTCCGCCGCGTGGCCAAGAGTGCCACCTCCAAGGTCAGCGACGGCGGCGTGCTCTGGGTGGTCTTCATCGGTCGGGGAGCGTTGGCTGCCAGTGGCTCCGACGCTCTGCTGCTGTGCACCAATGCCGATCCGGGCTCCGAAGCCGCGACCGCCCAGGGGCTGGGCCTGTCCAGCCTGATGGAGATGATCGACCAGGGCAGCCAGAAGCGCACCCTGCTGGTGCTCGACACCGCCTTTGCGCCCGCATCCGGTCCTGGGGTGGTGTCCGAGCCCATCGTCCTGCAGCCTGGCAGCTCCTTCCACGCCAGGGGCAACGCCACCGCTCTGCTGGCCTCCAACAACGGCAAGCCGCTGTCGAGCCTGCCCGAGCTGCGGCAGCCGCCCTTCTCCTACCTGCTGCTGGGGGCTCTCCGGGGCTGGGCCGATACCGACGACAACAAGCGGGTCACCGCCCTCGAGGCGATTGACTGGGTGCGCCACGCCATCGGCGCCTTCCACCCCTCCCAGCAGGATGTGCCTGCGGGCTGGGGTCCCCTCGAGGGCGTCCAGCTGAGCGAAGCCCGCGAGTTCGCCCCAGACGTGGGTGAGATCGTCTGGCGCGCCGCCGAGCGTCGGGTCGAGACCCGCATCCATGAGCTCGACGAGAGCGAGCAGATGCTCCGTGCCGACGCCGCCGCGGTCTGGCAGGCGGTGCTGGGGGCCTACGGCATGGGCGGCCCCGACGCCCTGGCCTCGGTCGAGGCCTTCGTCGAGCGTTGGTCCATCTCCAGCGTCAAGGTCGATCACATGACCCGCTGGCTCACGGTGCCCGAGCTGGCCGAGGCCCAGGCCCTCATCGACCTGGCCCAGATGGGTGCCCGGGGCGAGCTCGAAGCCAAGACCGTCGAAGGCGAGCGCTACGTGCAGCTGCAGGAAGAGATCACCCAGTTCCTGCGCCGCAACGCCTGGAAGGGGGTCGAGGCCGCCTACCAGGAGATGCTGGCCCTGGGCGAGCAGGGCGTGGCCGTGCTCTGCGAAGACCACCTCCACGGGGCGCGGGCCGCGCGGCAGCTGGGGAACGCCCTGGCCGTCCAGGAGCGCCTGCAGCTGGCCATAGAGGCCTTCCCCAGCGAAGAAGCGGTCCAGTGGCTCAACGATCTCGAGCACAGCTACGGGCGGGTCACCCTCACCGTGCAGCGCCGCGACGAGGCGGGGCTCGAGCCTACCGCCATGCCCTTCGCTCCCGATCGCCGGGCGGCCGTGCTGTACGCCCAGGAACTGATCGAAGACACCGGCGCCTTCGACGGCCTGCTGCCCGCGGGTGTCTACAGCGTGGCTGGGGAGCTGTTGGTGGTCGCACCGGGCGATCCGCCCAAGACCCTCAACGTCCAGAAGTCCCGCCGCAACGGCCGCAACTGAGCCTCGGAGGCCCCGTTGTCCACTTCCCCTCTGCCCGAGGACTACGCGAACATCGAGAAGGTGGAGCTCCACCAGCACGTCGACGGCTCCATGCCCGCCAAGTTCACCTGGGATCTGATGCTCGCCAACGGGCTGGCTCCGGTGAAGACCTTCGACGAGATGCAGCGCTTGCTGGTGCTCCAGGACCAGGAAGAGGGCTCCCTGCTGGACTACCTCGACAAGTTCCACTACCCGCTGTGGGTCACCCAGTTCTACGAGAACATCGCCGACGCCACCTTCGCCATCGCCGCCGAAGCCCACTCCCGGGGTGTGCGGGGGCTCGAGCTGCGCTACGCGCCCAACATCCACACCTACGCCGGCCTCACCCTGCGCCAGGCCATCACCTCTGTGCTGTCGGGCATGAACCGGGCCGAGCGGGAGCTGCAGGGCATGCGCTGCGGGTTGATCGTCATCGCCATGCGGCACTTCGGTCCCCACATCGCCAAGATCCTCGCGCGCCAGGCCATCTCGGAAGCCCAGCAGTTCCATGATCGTGTTGGGGTGGTGGGATTCGACATCGCCGGCGCCGAGCGGGGCAACCCGCCGGTGCTGTTCCGGGAAGCCTTCGACATCGCGCGCAAGGGCCGCCTGGGGCTCACCCTGCACGCCGGCGAGGACGGCAGCGCCGACTACGTCTGGCAGGCCATCGATGACGTCGGTGCCACCCGCATCGGCCACGGCTGCGCGGCGCTGGGCGACAAGGCCCTGATGCGCCGCCTGGCCCGGGATCAGATCGTGGTGGAGTGCTGCATCACTTCCAACTTCCAGACCGGCGCGGCCGTCCGCGGTGAGCCACACCCCATCGTGTCCTTCCTCGAAGCCGGGGTGCGCGATGCCGTGCTCGGCGTCTTTTTCGATCCCG
>CAZHIK010000114.1:0-13855 GCA_964532635.1 uncultured Enterobacterales bacterium | reverse complement strand
GGACATCCACCCCGACGCCACCGAGGTCCCTTACAACGACGTGGACGAAGACTGTGACGGTGTGGACCTCACCGACGTGGACGGCGATGGCTGGGACGCCGAGGTGGTCGGGGGTCAGGACTGCGCCGACGCCAACGAGGGCATCCACCCCGACGCCGACGAGGTCTGTGACGACAGCCGGGACAACGACTGCGACGGCGCGGTGGACGAGGGTTGCTCCACCGTCGATCCAACCAATCCCGGTGGGATCGCGTGGGCCTGTAGCCACGGGGTGGGACCGATGGCCCCCATCGCGGCTCTGTTGGTGGTCCTGGCGCTGTTGCGCCGTGTTCAGCCCTTGGGGTCGAGCCAGGTCCGCTGAGCGGGAACGCGCAGGACGCGGTCTTCCTCGAGCAGGTAGCCGCACAGAGCCCCGCCGAACACGCAGCCGCCGTCCAGCCCCAAGCTCCACGGTCGTTGGTCCCGCAGGCCCTGCACGGCGTCGTGGCCGTGGATGATCAGAGGTCGCGCTCCGGGGCGGTGCTGGCGCGCGTAGCAGGTCCACCAGTGGGGGTGGGTCGAAGCGCTGTCGTCCGGCCAGCGCCGCAGGTTCAGCAGCTGCCAGCGGGTGCTGCTTTCGAGGCCTCCCTCGGGGTGGACACCGGCGTGGACCAGCAACCAGCCGGGCTCCCGAATGGACAGGGGCAGGCCCTGGATCCACACGCGCAGACCCGGGATGGCGCCCATCGCGCGTACGGTGGCGCCAGCCTTGCCACCACCTTCACCTGCCAGGGCTCGGTCCCAGCGCTCGAGCATGCGAGCCTCGTGGTTGCCCAGTACTGTGGTCGCGTTCCAGGCCTGGACCAGCTCCCAGACACCGACGGGATCCGGGCCCCGGGTGAACAGATCGCCGGTGAGCAGTACGCGATCCGGTCGTGCCGTGTCCAGCAGCTCCTGCAGCTCGTGGCTGCAGCCGTGGACGTCACCGATGAAGAGGGTGCGGGTCATGGCTGTGATAGTCATAGCGTGGAGTCCAACCTGGAGCCGAGCGTGCGCCTCCTGCTGCTCATCACCTTTCTCGCGATGACGGCCTGCGAGACCGAGCGGGTCACGCTGGCGACCAAGGGATCGCCGTCGGCCGATGCTGCTGCGCTCGCGGGCGAGATCGAGCAGCTCTCGGTGCAGATCCAGGAGCGGGCCTTGGCCATCCAGGCCCTGGCGGATCCCGAAGCGATGGCTGGCGGCGGACCGCCCCCCGATCTGGAGACCCTCCGGGCCGAGATCGAGCAGCTCCGGGCGCGACGCGAGGAGCTGGGGGCCAGGCTGAGCGAGATGGAGCGGTTGGCTACGAACCCGTCCCCGTGAACTCTGGGGCCAGCAGCTGCTGGTGCACTCGCCGCAGGTGCTCCGCGATGCGCACGTAGTTCAGCTCCTCCATGCCGGCCCGGGCGGAGTCGGTGGGGGCATCGGCCGTGCGGACCGCGGTGGAGGGTACCTCCCACTCGGTGGACTCGATCTCGAGGAGCTCACCGCCGATCCTGTGGATGAAGACGATGGCTTCGGGCTCGGGCAGAGCGTTCCAGAACGCCTGGAAGCCGCCTTGGGGCGAAGTACAGAACAGCAGGCTTCGCCTTGGCTCGGGTAGCCCATCTGTGGACTTGGCCAGGGAGATGAGCGCCGCGTCGGGCAGTGCGGCTCTCGAAGCATCGAAGGGCGCAGGCTGGGACAGGACGAGCAGCACGCCCTCGGTCCTGCCCTGCCGCAGGCCGCAGACCACGCCCTCCACGGATACCTCCACCGGCTCGAGGCGCATCTCGTCCAAGCGCTGGGTCACCCATGCTACTGCGTCGGGGTGACGGCGGTGAGCGGGGCCTGCCTCGAGGAGGTGGAACATGTCCCGCTGCAGATCCTCCTGGTGGATGGCCTGTGCGCCCCGTGGTGGAACCGGCACTCCGAGCCGCTCGGCCGGGCAGCCGACCAGCAAGCAGCCGAGCAGGAGCGCGGCCCTCAGGGCTGGACTAGCAGTAGCCATGCGCGCGGAACCAGGCGTAGGCCGCCTCGATGCTGGCCTCGATGGGTGTGGTGGGCAGGCCCAGCTCGCGGATGGCGCGCTGGCCGCTGCGGTAGCGCTCCGACTGCATGCTGGCGAGCACCTGGGGCTGCAGGCCGGCGAAGCGCTCGGTGGGAAGGCGGTTGAGCACGCGGCCGAGCTGACCCATGGCTCCGGTGAGGGTGCGCGGCATGGGCAGCAGGGGAGGGGAGCGGCCCACCACCCGGGCCACCCGGCCCATGAAGTCCCGGTAGCTGTGGTTGTGGACGCCCAGCAGGTAGCGGGCTCCCGGGCGGCCCCGCTCCAGGGCCTGCAGGTGACCGCGGCCGCAGTCGGCGGCGTCGATGAAGCTCTTGCCGCCACGGGGGTAGGCCGGGATCCACCGCCGGGCCATGGCCAAGATGATGGCACCGCTGGTGGGCTTGCGGTCCCAGGGACCGATGACGTAGTCGGGGTTGACGATCACCGCGTGCAGGCCCTCGTCGACCTGACGTCGCACCAGGGCCTCGGCCTCGAGCTTGGAGTCGTAGTAGGCCCGTAGGGCGTTGTTGCGGCCGTAGACCGTGTCGGGGTCCGGGACGGGGCTGTCCTCGTCGGCCGGGTGGTGCAGGCTGCCCCAGCCAACGGTGATGCTCGACGAGCACAGCACCAGTCGAGGCGGAGCGGGCTGGGCCAGGGCGGCTCGGCACAGGGTGCGGGTGGCGTCCACGTGGACCCTGCGCATCCGCTCGGCACCACCGGGGGTGGGGTCGAAGATGCCGGCCACATGCTGGACGGCGTCCACGTCAGCCAGTGCGCCTTCGAGCGCCCGAGCGTCCCGCAGGTCGAGCTCCACGCGCTCTACGTCGAGGCCCTCGAGGGCCAAGCCCGGAGAGCTGGCGCGTACTGCACAGCGCACCTTCCAGCCGGCGGCCAGGTGGGCGCGCACGACGTGTGCGCCCACGAAGCCGGTGCCGCCGGTGACCAGGACGCGCATGGTCAGCGGGACAGCAGCTCGCGGCCGATGATGAGGCGCTGGATCTGGGAGGTGCCCTCGTAGATCTGGTAGATCTTGGCATCGCGCATGAGCTTCTCGACCGGGTACTCGGAGCTGTAGCCGTAGCCTCCGAAGATCTGCACGGCGTCGGTGGTGACGCTCATGGCGGCGTCGGCGGCGAAGGCCTTGGCCATGCTGGCCTGCTTTGTGTTGCGCTCACCGGCGTCGGCCATGGCAGCGGCCTGCCAGACCAGCAGTCTGGCGGCCTCGATCTTGGTGGCCATGTCGGAGAGCATGAAGCTGACGGCCTGGTGGGTAGCGATGGGGCGGCCGAAGGTCTTGCGTTCGGTGCTGTACCGAAGCGCGTGCTCGAAGGCGGCGCGGGCCACGCCCACAGCACCAGCGGCCACCGGAGGGCGGGACTTGTCGAAGGTCTTCATGGCGAGCAACCAGCCCATGCCGACCTGTCCCACGACGTTCTCTTCCGGGACCTCGACGTCCTCGAAGGTGATGCCGCGGGTGTCGGAGCAGCGCTGCCCCATGTTCCACTCCTTCTTGCCGACCTCGACCCCCTTCCAGTCCTTCTCGACGATGAAGGCGGTCATGCCGCCGCGGGCCTTCTTCTCGGGGTCGGTGACCGCCACCACGAAGTACCAGTCGGCCACCCCGGCGTTGGTGATCCACATCTTGGATCCGTTGAGGATCCAGCGGTCGCCCTTCTTGACGGCCTTGGTGCGCAGCGCCTGCACGTCACTTCCAGCGCCGGGTTCGGTCAGGGCGTAGGCGGCCATGGAGTAGCGCTCCATCATGGGGGCCACGTATTTCTCCATCAGGAAGTCCGATGCGCCGGCGATGACCGGATGCAGCGCCAGGCCGTTGGCCTCCATGGCGGTGGCGATGCCGCTACATCCCCAGGCGAGCTCCTCGGCGATGATGCAGCCGTCGACCACGCCGAAGCCCAAGCCACCCCAGCGCTCGGGGATGTGGAGGTTCATCAGGCCCAGAGCGTGGGCCTTCTTCAGGATCTCGTGGGGGAACTCGCCCGTCTGATCGTGGTGCTCGGTGACCGGCCGCAGCTCGTTTTCTGCGAAGCTGTGGGCCATCTCGCGCAGGGCGAGCTGCTCTTCGGTGGGCTGGAATGAGATCATCTTGCGCCTCGTGGCTGGGGTCGGGACTACAGGATGGGAGCATAACGGCTCGCCGATGCGCTCATGAGGTGACATCGGTTCGGGTGGACCATAAATGTCAAGGCCGTACAGCCACCGCGGGCGCAGCCGCGCGCAGGGAGATCAGCATGAGCTCGGCCGACACCGACACCACCATCGAGATCCTCTCCACCCCCAACCCCGACGCCCTGATGTTCCGCATCGGCGAGGTGCTCGTGCCTCAGGGAAGCTTCGAGTACGCCACGGTCGAAGAGGCCGGTGGCGCGCCCCTGGCCAAGGCCCTCTTCGCGGTGCCCGGCACCGCTGGGGTGCTGATCGCTCGGAACTTCGTGACGGTCACCCGCGAGCCCGGCACCCCGTGGCAGGATCTCTCCGCGGGTGTGCAGGCCGCCCTGCGGACCTTCGTCGCCGACGGCGGCGTGGCTGTCGAGGACACCGGTGACACCACGGTCGGCGGCACCGACGTCGAGCAGCGCATCGCCCGGCTCATCGCCGAGTCCATTCAGCCGGCCCTCGAGGCCGACGGCGGGGCCATCGACTTCGTGGGCTTCGAAGACGGCGTGGTCAAGGCTCGCTTGCGCGGTGCCTGCGGCACCTGCCCCCACGCCACCGCCACCCTGGCCTTCGGCGTCAAGCGCTTCCTGATGCAGCACGTGCCCGAGGTTCGCGACGTCGTGCGCGTGGACTAGCCCGTGGCCGGAAGCTTCCTGGAGGCCCTCGAGGAGCGGGTGATCCTGCTCGATGGTGCCATGGGCACCGAGATCTACCGCCGTGGCGTGTTCATCAACCGCTGCTACGACGAGGTCTCGATCACCCAGCCCGACATGGTGCGGGAGATCCATGGGGCCTACCTGCGGGCCGGGGCTGACGTGCTCACCACCAACACCTTTGGCGCCAACCGCTCGAGGCTGCAGCCCTACGGCCTCGATGATCGAGTCCAGGACATCAACACCGCGGCGGTGAAGCTCGCGAGGGAGATCGCGGGGGACAAGGTCTGGGTGGCCGGCTCCATCGGCCCCGCTGGGGTCCGGTTGCGGCCCTTCGGCTCCCTCAGCCCCGGTGACGCTTTCCAGATCTTCCGGGAACAAGCCGTCCTGCTGGCCGAGGGTGGAGTGGACCTCATCCTGCTCGAGACCTTCACCCAGCTCCCCGAGCTGTGGCAGGCGGTGCGCGCCGTGCGCGCGGTCTGCGATCTGCCCATCATCCCCTTCATGACCTTCCAGCAGCGCGGTCCCGGGCGTGAGCAGGCCGACAGCGAGACCCCGGCCTGGGCTGCCCATGCCATGGCGGCCTGGAAGCCCGCGGCCGTGGGCACAAACTGCTCCAACGGCCCCCGGGACATGCTGGGCATCATCGTCGAGATGGCCGCGGCCACCGACGCCAAGCTCGCTGCGCTGCCCAACGCCGGCCTGCCCCAGGAGGTCGAGGGCCGCACCCTCTACCTGGCCGGGCCGGAGTATATGGCCGAGTACGCCCGACGCATGGTCCAGAAGGGTGCCTCCATCGTAGGGGGGTGCTGCGGCACCACGCCGGCCACCATCCGAGAGATGGCGACCTTCCTCTCCTCCATCGCGCCGATGCGCAAGCCCGTGGCCGAGCCGGCGGTCCCCGTGGCTTCGCCCGTGGTCCAGCGCGAGCCGACACCGGTGGCCGAGCGTTCCAGGCTGGCGGCGCGGCTGGCGTCGGGGGAGTTCTGCGTCAGCGTCGAGCTGGATCCCCCCCGGGGTGTGGAGCCCACCCGTGCCGTCAAGGGCGCAGCCATGCTCCGTGAGACCGGGGTCGACACCGTCAACATCGCCGACGGTCCCCGCGCGGTGCCCCGGATGGGGGCGCCGTACCTGGCCCAGTTGGTCCAGGCCGAGCACGGCCTCGAGCCGGTGGTCCACGTCTGCTGTCGAGACCGCAACATCCTGGGCCTGCAGATGGACCTGCTCGGTACCCACGCGCTGGGCATCCGCAACATCCTGGCCGTCACGGGCGATCCGCCCAAGCTCGGGTCCTACCCCGACGCCTCGGCGGTCTTCGACATCGACTCGGTGGGATTGATCGCCTTCATCGAGATGCTGAACCGGGGGCTCGATTTCTCGGGCAAGCCCATCGGGGGCCAGACCAGCTTCTTCGTGGGGGCCGGCTGCAACCCCGGGCACGTGGACCTGGACTTCGAGGTGGAGCGCTATGGGCTCAAGGTCGAGGCGGGGGCCGGGTTCTTCTTCTCCCAGCCTGTCTTCGAACCCGATGTGCTGCAGCGCTTCCTCGACCGCGTGGAGATCTTCCCCCGCGTGCCCTTCATGGTGGGCATCCTGCCCATCGTCAGCGCCAAGAACGCCGAGTTCTTCCACAACGAAGTGCCCGGTATGCAGATCCCGCAGCGCGTCCGGGATCGGCTGAAGGCCGCTCCCACCAAGGAGGAGCAGCGCGAGATCGGCATACAGGAAGCTCAGGCCGCGCTGCGAGCGGTCAAGGACGATCCCAGGGTCCATGGGGCGTACATCTTCCCTCCGTTTGGAAGCTACCGGGCCGTGCGGCGTGTTCTCGAGGCCGTGTCCTAGGTCCAAGCTCCATTCCGCACGGGATTGCATCCATGCAGGCTCTGGTTTAGGCTCACAGCGCTCGGCGTACCGTCCACGCCACGCATACCCATCCCGAGGAGACACCATGCGTATCAGCTCCCTGCTCTCGATCCTGATGATGACCCTACTCGTCATCTCCTTCTCCACCGACGCCTTCGCCAAGAAGGGCGACGACGCCGAAGCCGACTTCACCATCGAAGATGTCGGTGTGGCCAAGGTCGATCAGTTCTACGACGGCGTGGAAGGCATCGTGACCAAGATGCAGGCCGCTCAGGACGACGTCACCAAGGCCCAGGACAAGCTCGCCAAGGCCCTGGGCCTCGCCGAGGGCACCCCTGTGGCCGACGCGTTGGCCGACCTGCAGTCCAAGGCCGAGGGCAAGATCGAGCTCGTCCTCGAAGGCACCAAGCCCACGCTGTCCGTCGAAGACGGTGTGCCCGAGAACGTCAAGGAAGCCGTCAACGCCGTCAACGCCATGGCCGGCAAGCTGGTCGAGGCCGGTGAGACCCTCAAGAGCTGCGCCACCGACCTGCAGCCCATGATCGGTCAGGCCGGTGACATGCCCGCCGCCATCGCCGACAGCGATCTGGGCCTCAAGGACAAGGCCGTCGCCACCAAGTCCGCGGCCGCCAACCTCAAGACCACCAAGCAGGTGCTGACCGAGGCCGAGACCCTGGCTGGCCAGTGCCAGGAGAGCCTGGAGCTCATCAAGAGCACCTTCGGCGGCTAGCCTCCACTGCGCTGAGAGCAAGGCCCCGCCGGGTCCTCCCGGCGGGGCTTCGCTGTCGACGGGCCGCGCCGAAGGGCGCTATCCGTGTTCGGCGCTCCCGGGAGGGGGCAGGCGGTCCATGAAGTTGCGGACACACTCTGCGATCTCGTCTCGGCTGCGGCGGAAGCGGCGCTTCCAGCCACCCAGAGGATCGTCGATCTCGAGCTTGCCGCAGAATGAGCCCAGCAGCATGATGCGCTCGTCTTTGGTCGGGAGCATGTCGCGCGCCCCACGGGAGTGGGCCAGCTCCATCACCAGGATCCAGTCGGCCCAGGACAGCAGCTCCGCGGTCATCGGCTGGGCCCTGTGGGGGGTGAGATCGATGTCCAGCTCGGCCATCACCTTGATCGCGTTGGGGTGGGCTGGGTTGCCGTCGAGCCCCATCAAGCTCGCGGACCGGACCTCGACCTCCCAGCCGCGCTCCTGGGCGTAGGAGCGAGCCAGGTAGTCGGCCATGGGTGAGCGGCAGATGTTGCCCGTGCAGATGAACAGAAGTCGGAGCGGACGATCTCGGTGCATCAGTGGCCTCCGGCAGCCCATCTATCGAGATATCGAGGGATCTCCCACAGCCCGGTCACCCGCTGTGCTCCACACCTCCGTCCTGCTGCTCACCCTGACCTCGGCCAGCCCGATCCTGGCGGCACCCCGCGCGCCGGATCCGGACGAGGCCGCTGGAGTGGTCCGCGCCCTGGCCTGGGCGCTGGCCCATGCTCCGGCGACCGCCGAAGATCTCGAGCGGTGGTTCGCTGCTCCCCCCGGACCCCTGGGTGAGGGCCCCGAGGGACTGCTCCTGGACCAGGAGCGCCTGCTGGCGGTGCTCGACCCCGAGGGACCCCTCGGCGAGGTGCTGCGGGCCCAGCCCGAGTTGGCGGCGGTGGTCCAGGGTCCCGACTACACCCGGGTGGTCCTGGCCACCACCCCCTACCTGAGCTTCGTGTTGGTGCGCGAGGGAAGTCAGACCCTGATCCGCCGCTGGGAGACCACCCACTGCGGCGACTGCCGGGAGCCGGTCCGCTATGTCACCGACCTGCTCGCCGAGGTGCGCGAGGGGCTCGAGCCCTGCCTGCTTCCGGGGCTCGACCTGCACCTACCGCGGGGTGTCCGGGCCACAGATGGGCAGCAGGCGCTGTGGAACCACGGCTTTGTGATGCGAAACAACAGCGCGGGCTACCTGCGCTGGCTGCTCCACGACGCCGAGGTGCTCGGCTACGAGATGGACGGGGTGCGCGTGGCCTACAGGGACCACGTGGAGACCTGGCCGGTGGCCTACCGCGACCAGACATGGGGCATCGAGTACGAGCGTCTCGAGCCGGACTCCCCCCTACGCCTGGAGCGCGGCGACGCCAGCGACTGGCGCGAGGAGGCCCACATCCGGCAGATGGGGCGTGAGTGGTGGCTCCCCATCCAGCGCAGCACGGTCGACGGCGGCCAGCAGTGGGCAGAGCATGCCGTCGCGGTGGACTGGCAGGGAGTGGAGCAGCGCTGGCTGGTGGCCCTCGAGCGCCCCGACGGCCTGCTGGCGGCCCTGGTGGCCCTGGAGGACGACGGCACGGTGGCCCAGCGCTGGGAGCTGCCCCACTGGCCCGACCGGCTGGCCAAGCCCGTCCGGCACTGGACCCGCACATGGGAGTCATCCCTGTCCCCATCGGGCCACGAGCTGCTCCTGGCGGGGGCCAACCGCTGGTGGCTGGTGGGGTTGGCCGAGCGGGGCATCGCCCTTGGGCGGCGTGGGTTGATGGGTGCCATCACCTCTGCTGCTTGGAGCCACGACGGCAGCTGGATGGCCCTGGGTGACGATCGCGGCAACGTGGGCATGGTCCCGGCGGGCGAGATCCAGCCCAGCGCGATCCGCTACCTGCCCGCCGGTCAGCTGGGGCGCCCTGCGGTCGCAGGCATGGCCTTCCTTCCTGGCGACGCGAGCCTGCTGGTGGCTTGGGTGGATGGCAGCGTCAGCCGATTGGCGGTGGAGTCCCTCGAGCCCATCGGCGAGCCCGCCTCGGTGTGCTGTGGCTGCACCTCGGAGCTGGCGCTGCGCCCCAGCCACGGCCAGGCGGTCCTGGCCTGTGGAGGCGCCTGTCCGCCCTTGGCCGTCACCACCATCACGCTGGTGGGTGAGGAGCCCCCCGCACGCTATGGCGACGTGGTGCTGTCCCCCTCGGGCGGCGTGCTCGGCTTCAGCCCCGACGGGCGCTGGGTGGTGCTGGCGGCCTCGGCCCCCGGGCGCACCGCTGCGCTATGTCGCGCCGACGATCTGAGCCCTGTGGCGGTCTTCAGCGACGTACCACTGGTGGATGTTGCCTGGAGCGACGACAGCCGGGCCTTGCTGGTGCTCCGCGAGGACGGCAGCGCGGTCCGCTGGACCGTCGCCGCCATCCTGGAGCAGGGCGAGCTGGACTAGCAGCCGCCGTCGTAGGGGTAGTTGACGTAGATCTCGGCGGAGGGTTCGGGGATCGCTTCACCGTGGAAGTTCACCGCATTGTTGTCCGTCGTATACGTCCAGCCATCCACCGCCGAGTACGACACGGTGGCCCCATTCACCTCGACCGTGGTCAGCGCGATGCTGGAGGGCTCGTAGGTGAGCTCGTAGACGGCGGACATGCCCATGGTCTCGAGGCTGAGGTACTGCAGGGCCTCGTTGAACTCGGCGGTGCAGATGCTGGCCCAGTAGCCCCCGGTGGCGTCCACCACCTCGACGTACTTGGTGCCGGCGGAGGCCTCGAGCAGGCGACCGCTCGAGGTGTCCCACTCCATGCAGCCACCCATCCAGTTGGAGGAGCTGACAGGATCGCCGCAGATGGCCGAGAAGTTGGCCGTGTCGGGGTCGCTCTTGAGTCCGTTGTACCAGGAGGAGAAGGACGAAGAGGAGACCGAGGAGTCGTCGTCTTCGTCGGTGACCACGATGGTGTGGACGGCGACCGGGGTGCCGTCATCGGTGGTGTCGCGGTAGAAGCCGGCGTTGGCGCCGCTGAGCAGGGGCTCCTGCAGGGCCGCCTGGACCGCCTCGAGGCCACGCTCCGAGCCGGAGCCCGTGACGGAGTAGATCTCGTCGATGGTGGTGCCGAAGGCGCCTTCCGGGTCCGAGTGGGTGTTGTCGAAGTAGGTGGGATCGCCCTGGAGCTGCCCCGAGTCTTCGGGGAAGTCCATGTCGGTGGTGATGGCGCCGAGGTGGAAGTCGAGGTCCATGTCGATGAACTCGCCGATGAAGGTCTCGAACTCTTCCTTCACGCGGAGGATCTCGTCTTCCATGGAGCCGGAGTTGTCCACCACCCACAGGATGTCCACGGGGCCGGGCTCGCCTTGCTGGAAGGTTTCCTCGAAGTAGGGATCTTCTGAGCCGACACCGGTGGTGGGCAGGTAGGCAGGGTTCTCGTCGGGATCGTTGGACACCACCTCGAGCTCGACGTCGTCGTAGGTGATCCAGGCGGTGGGGGTGAAGACCACGGACAGCACCGCGGAGTCTCCAGGGGCGATGATGTCGGCGGTTCCGGAGTAGCTGAAGGCGCCGGACGAGGTGCCCACGAAGTCGATGGTGTCGATGAGCAGGTCGGCGTCGCCCACGTTGGAGATGGTGACGTCCTGGGGATCCGAGTCACAGTCCTTCATCACGTAGCCGAAGTCCAGGGAGGTGGGCTCGAGCTCGATGTCGGGGGCTGTGAGATCGGGGGGCTCGGTGTCGCCAGTGTCGACCGGGATGGGCTTGTCGGGCGGGTCGTCGGGACGACCGAGGTCGTACTCGGTGCAGCCGAGGGCGACGAAGGGGAGCAGGATAAAGAGGTGGGTGCGCATGGGTACCTCCCTGGTGCCAATTCCGTAACCGGATACGGCTTGGATCGCGGGCTTGACGGGCTGGGGTGTGCAAGCCCCTGGGCTTGTCCGCGTGCTGACCTTGGGTATCGTTGTAGCCTGGCTGGCAGGGGCTGACCAGGGTCGCTAGGTTGGGCTCTCACGCCAGGAGAGGCCCATGGCCATCACGCTCATCAACCCGCCCGAGAAGCGTCGCGTGTGGGCCGGCATCGCTGAGTCTATGGCCTACGGAGTCTATTGTTTCCCTCCGCTGGGGCTCATGTACCTCCAGGCGGCGGTCGAAAAGCGCACGGTGCATCGCGCCGAGCTGTTCGACGCTGTGGTGGACGACATGGATCACCCGGAGTTCGAGCTCGAGCTGCGCAGGCACGATCTCGACGTGGTGGGCATCTACTGCGCCACCCACGGTTTGCCCGACGTCCAGCTGACCATCGATGCCGTGCGCAAGCGCCACCCGGGTGCCCACGTAGCCCTGGGCGGCCCCCACGCCATCATGTTCCCGGAATACGCCATCGGGCTGCGTGGGGTGGACAGCATCTGCACGGGTGACGGAGACGACGTGATCGTCGAGCTGGTGGAGGCCTTGGACCGCGGCCGCAGCCTCGAAGGCATCACCGGTCTCTGGTTCCGCGACGCGGACGGCACCGTGGTGCGCAACCCTCCGCGGGAGACGCCGCGCAACCTCGACTGGCAGATCTGGCCCGATCGAAGCCGCTCCCGCTATCGCGACTACTGGGTGCCCGGCGCCAAGCACAAGCTGGTCGGCACGGTCATCACCTCCAAGGGGTGCCCCCACAGCTGCCCGTTCTGCTTCACCTACAAGTCCCAGTACCGCATCCGCGACATCGACAACATCCTCGACGAGATCGAGCACTGCACCTCGCTGGGCATCCGCGAGTTGTTCTTCGTCGACGATCTGTTCACACCCAACAGCCAGTGGCTCATCCGCTTCTGTGATGCGGTGGAGCGACGCGGCCTGCGCTTCAACTGGGGCTACAAGACCTGCGTGGCGGGCACCACCCGCGAAGAGATCCGACGCGCCAGGGAAGCGGGCTGCACCAAGATCCATTTCGGCGTGGAGAGCATGCACAACGAAGGCCTGGCGGAGCACCAGAAGCACTGCGATGTCGACGACTGCCACCGGGTGTTCCGCTGGTGTCGCGAGGAGGGCGTGCGCTCGGTGGCCTACGTGATGCTGGGTGGGCCCCATGAGCGGACGGCCGACGATATCCGGGCCAACCTGCGCGAGACCATGAAGCTCGACGCTGACTATGCGGCCTTCGCCATCTACACCCCCTACCCGGGCACCCCCACCTTCGAGCGGGGGGCGCGCCTGGGGCTCTACCCTGCGGACTGTTGGCGGCGGATCTTCGAGGATCCGCTGTGTGACGGGCAGGTTCCCGTCTGCTGGGAGGAGCACCTGAGCCGTGAAGAGCTGCTCCTGCTGCTCAAGGAGGCCCACCGGCAGTTCTACTTCAGGCCGCGCTTCGTGCTGCGTCAGCTGCGTCAGCTCCAGACCCGGCAGGAGCTGAAGCGCCTCACCAATGGCGCCCTCTCACTCCTCAAGCTCGAGCTCACGCGCGTGGGTAGCCACGACGCACCGGTGTAGTCCCCCGATGAACGAGGCTCGTCCCGCCTGGAAGCGTCTGGCGCCCTTGGGTGTACTCGCGCTGCTGGCCACCCTGCCGGCGCTGTCCCTGCTGGGCCAGCCCGGCGCGTACCTGGCGGGCCCACACTCGGAGCTGTGGGTCAAGCTGTGGACCTTCGAAACCTTCGGCGGCTCCATGTTGCTGGGCGGAGACGTACGGACGGTGGGCTTCCCCAACAGCGGCCTGATCAACAACCCGGATCCCCTGGGCACCCTGGTGTTCAACCTGCTTCGGCCCTCGCTGGGCTCGGCCTGGGCATACAACCTGCTGGTGATCGGGCAGCTGTGGGCCGCCATGACCGCAGCCTGGCTGCTCGCCCGGGACCTCACCCGCAGCGAGTGGGCGGCCCTGGTGGCGGCCGCGGGCTTCGGACTCACGCCGCTGGTGCTGGTCTACCCCGTGGCCTGCGGCATCACCGACATCCTCAACCTCTGGCCTTACCCCCTGGCCCTGCTCTTCGCCCTGCGCGCCCTGCGCAGGACCGGCTGGCGCGATGGCCTCATCGCGGGGGCCTTCGCGGGCCTGGGCTTCGTCACCTGTCCCCACAACTTCGTGGTCTTCTCCTCCAGCGCCATCCCATTGCTGCTCTGGCTGCCCTTGGCTTGGCGCCAGGGTCTGGTGCCGGTGCCGGACTCCGGTGCCGACGCGGGGCTGCGGCAGTGGCCTCGAGCTCTGCTGGCGATCGGGGTGGGGATCGTCGTGGCTGGCGGCTGGTATGTGCTGTGGATGAAGCTGTTGTTGACGGGGCCCTCCGCCCAGGTCTCCGAGGAGATCCTGGCAGGAACCCGGCACGTCCCCCCCTTCCGCCTGCTCCACCCGGAGGAGCTCAAGCGCTTCACGGCATTCGGCATCGAGTACTTCGCCGTCGGCAAGTCGAACCTGGTGGCTCGGG
>CAZHIK010000113.1:6929-13950 GCA_964532635.1 uncultured Enterobacterales bacterium | reverse complement strand
AGTCCTTGTTGATCCGGTGGAGCGCGGGCGCTACGACCGGCGCCGCCAGCCCCGCAGCAACCCCTTCTTCGGTGGATTCCAGGGCTTCCAGGGCTTCGGCGGCTTCCCCTCGAGCGCCGACGCCAGCGCGGGCTTCCACGCCTCGAGCAAGCCAGGCAACGACATCGGCCTCGAAGACATCTTCAACGACTTCGGTGTGGTGGATGACTTTGGCTTCGGTGCGGGTGGGCCGGGCGCCCCGCCCCCGGGTCCAGCGCCGTCCGGTCCCGGGCCGCAACCGGGTCCTATGCCCCCCCCACCCCGCGGTGGTTCCGAGCGCCAAGGCTCGAAGCCTCGCCCGTCCGGCTCCCGCGACCGCGGCACCTCGCCTCCGCGAGCCGGCCAGGACATCAGCCTGAAGGTCCACGTCCCGGCCGACATCGCGGCGCGGGGCGGCATGGTCACCCTGCAGTACCAGCGCCTACGCCGCACCGACGACGGCAGCGCCCTCGAGACCTACGACGAGATCCACGATCTCCGGGTGCCTCCCGACACCCAGCACGGCGACACCCTGCGCGTTCCCCGTCAAGGCCACGCCAGCATGACCGGCCTGCCCGGCGAGTTGGTCTGCGACGTGATCATCGACGGTTCGACCCACGCGGGGGCGGCCAGCCCCGACGAGCGCGCTCGGCCCCGGCGCAGCCGCGGCACCTCCGCCACGGCCAGCGAAGGCAGCCCCGCTGGCACCAAGGCCGACCCGATGCCGCTGCCGGTGTCGGTCACCGAAGCCCTGCTGGGGGGCAGAGTCGAGCTGGAGATCCCCGGTGGCAGCGTCCGCCTCGTGGTGCCCCCCTGCACGTCGTCAGGCACCCTGCTGCGCCTGCGCGGCAAGAACCGCAGCGGCGACGGCAAGGCCACCGACCTCTACCTCGTGGTCCAGGTGGTGATGCCCACCTCTCTCGACGACCAGAGCAGAGAGATCATCCTCGAGTTTGCCCGCCTGAACTCCTACGACCCTCGCACCTGATCTCGCCGGGGACCGACCCCCGCGCACCCGCAGGAGTCCGCCTCCATGGACCTCCCCGCCCAGATAGGCCGATACCAGATCCTGGATCGCATCGCTCAGGGCGGAATGGCCGACGTGTTCCTGGCACGCACCTTCGGGATCGAGGGCTTCGAGAAGCGCCTGGTGATCAAGCGCATCCGCCCTCCCCTCGCCCGGAGCCCGCGGTTGGTCGCCATGTTCATCAACGAGGCGCGCATCGCCGTCAGCCTCAACCACCCCAACATCGTCCAGGTCTACGAGCTCAACCGCGCGGATGACGACTGGTTCATCGCCATGGAGCACATCCACGGCCGCGATCTGACCCGCATCCGCCGCACCTTCGAAGCCCAGGGGCGCCGCATGCCGCTGCCCCTGGCGGTCTTCGCGGTGGCCACAGCCCTGCGGGGGCTGGCCTACGCCCACGGTCTCCGCGACCAGGACGGGCGCCCCCTCGGCATCGTCCACGGTGACATCAGCCCCCACAACGTGGTCGTCTCGTTCACAGGAGAGGTCAAGGTTGTGGACTTCGGCATCGCCCGCTTGGCTGGCAAGGGCGCGGGGGAAGAGGTCGACCGGCCCGGCGGTGGCAAGTTCGCCTACATGTCCCCCGAGCAGGTCCGGGGCGAGCCCCTGGACCAGCGCTCCGACATCTACTCCGCCGGCATCGTGCTGTACGAGCTGCTGGTGGGCCACCGCCTGTTCCAGCACACCGATCCCGAAGAAAAGCTGCGCCGGGTCCGCGAGGCCATCATCCCAGACCCGCGCGACGAGAACCCCGACGTCCCCGACGATCTGTGGTGCATCCTGCAGCGCGCGCTGGCCCGGGAGCCCCAGGATCGTTTCGAGACCAGCGAGCACTTCGAGCGCGAGCTGCGCTCCTTCCTCTACCACCACCAGCTGCGGGCCGACGCTGGAGCCCTGGCCACCTGCATGAGCGAGGCGTTCTCCCACGAAGCCCTGGAAGATCCCGCGGTCGGCGACCTCAGCCGCCTGGCCGATGATCTCCACATGCTCGAGCTCGGCACCAACGCCGAGCCCGAGGAGCCCGAGGTCCCCGGGCCAGACGACGAGCGGACCGGCACGGGCACCCCCTCCTGGATGCCCGCCCAGGCCGAGGAGCTCAAGCGCGTCGTGGTGCTCTCCGTGGAGTTCGGTCACGACACCGACCTGGCCGAGCAGGTGGATCCCTCGAGCCTCATGGCCCTCGAGCGCAGCCGCATGCGCTGGCTCAGGCAGCTGTGCCGCCGCTACGGAGGCCTGCTGCAGTCCGCCTCCGACGACACCTTCACCATCCTCTTCGGCGCACCCCGCACCCGCGAGGACGACGTTGAGCGTGCCCTGCGCTGCGCCCTGGAGCTGCGCCGCTCCGTGGGAGAGGCGGAATGGAACAAGGCCGGCAGCTCACTGTGCGCGGGGGTGAACCTGGGCCAGGCTGCGGTCCAGCACGCCGGAGGCAACACCGTCACCCAGGTGGTGGGCCGGGGCAGCACCCTCCGCCTCGCGCGCCGCCTCGCGGGCCACGGTGAGCTCGGCGAGGTGCTGGTCAGCCCGGCGGTGGCCGAACAGAGCGAGGACGCCTTCGCCTTCGAGCCCGCGCCTCCCCTGCCCTACCGCGGCCGCGGTGAGCGCAAGGTCAGTGCCTGCTATGCCCTGACCGGACGCCGCAGCTCGGCACTGGGGGGCTCACGGGGCCGATGGCTGGTACGGGGCAGCGAGCTGGCCGTGCTGCGCGAGGCCTTGGTCGCCCTGGGCCGGCGCGAGGGTCGCTTCGTCCTGCTACGGGGCGACGCCGGTGTGGGCAAGAGTCGCCTGGTGCGCGAAGTGAGCGAGCTGGCGCGCAAGCGCAACCTGCCGGTGTATGCCGCCCGCGCCTACCCCTTCGCCGACGCGCCAATGGCCACCTTCCGCGACCTCGTGGCGTCCATCACCGGCGTGGTCCCGCGGGATCGCCCCGAGAGCATCCGGGGCAAGCTCGACCTGCTCGGACAGCTGCGCCTGCCGCGGGCCGACATCGCCATGCTCGCCTGGCTGTTCGATCTCGACGTCGACACCCGTCCTCCACAGTCCTACCGGGAGCAACTGCTCGAGGTCACCCGCCGCCTGACGCGGGCCATCTCGAGGGAGCGGCCCGTGCTGGTCGTGCTCGAGGACGTACACCACATGGCCGAGCTCGAGCGCGAGCTGCTCCAGCAGGTGGTACGCGTCACCCGTGAGCACAGCCTGCTGCTGCTGGCCACCAGCACCGACGAGGGCGCCGTGAGCCTGGGGCACCTGGCCTCCGCCACCATCGAGCTCGCGCCCCTCAACGAGGACGCGCTGGCCCAGCTGGTGGCCGAGCTGCTCCACGCTCGCGAAGTGGATTCGGCCCTGGCTTCCTTGATCGCCAACGACGCCGCGGGCAATCCCAAGTACGTGCTCGAGATGCTCAAGGCACTGGACCGCTCCGGCTTCCTGCAGCGGGACGGGCAGCGGGTCACCCTCAAGGGCGACGCTGAAGCTCCCTCCATTCCCCACACGCTGCGGGGTCTGTTCGCCGCGCGTATCGACGACCTCTCCCCCGCCACCAAGGGTGTCCTACAGCTGGGTGCCACCGTCGGCATGAGGGTGCCGCTGCCCCTGCTCGAGGAGTGCATCGGTCCACGCCTGGTCCGTGACGCCTCCCGGGAGCTGGTGTCCCGCAGCATCTGGCGCGAGCAGCAGCGCAGCCAGGAGCCCGCCGTCGAGTTCACGAGCGAGGCGTTCTGGGAGGTGGTGGGCAGCTCCATGCTGGGTGAGCAGCTGCGCGAGGCCCACCGCATGGTCGCCGAGGCCATGCTCCGCCTGTACGAGGAAGACCACGACGCCCATCTCGAGGCCCTGGCTCGCCACCAGCACCTTGCCGGCGACTGGGTCGAGGCCACCCGGCACCTCGGCCGCGCGGGTGATCTCTACCGCCGCCGCGCGTTCCTCGAGCTGGCGCTGCAGCGCTACGAGAACGCTCTGGGCATCTTCGCAGATCAGGCCGAGCTCAACGGACCCCATGGCGGCGCCGTGGCCTGGAACGAGATCTCCCTGCACCGGCGTGCTGGCGAGATCGCCCTGCTGCTCGGAAAGCTGCGCCGCGCCGAGCGCTACCTCCAGATCGCCCTCGAGGAGTCCTCGGAGCACGGCTTCCAGCAGGAGGAAGCCGCCACGTGCCTGGGGTTGGGCAGGGTGTGCATGGCGGTGCCCCGCCGCCTCGAGGCTCGCGCCTACCTCGAACAGGCCCGAGAGCTGGCGGATCTGCTGGGCGACGAACAGCTGGCCCTCGACAGCCTCGAGTCCCTGGGACAGCTCGCCCTGGACGAGGGCGACGTGGATGAGGCAGGAGAGCTCTACCAACGGGCCCTCGAGCGGGCGGGTGAGCGCTCCGAGGTGGGGGTGCGAGCGCTGCTGGGTCTGGCCAACCGCGCGCTGCGTCAGGACCGCATGACCGACGCCGCGCGCATCCTCGATCGAGCCCAGCGCCACGCAGAGGAGCTGGGTGACCGCATCCTCCAGGGTCGGGCCGTGAACAACCTGGGCATCATCCAGCACAGCCGCGGCGAATACGCCATGGCCCTGGTCCACTTCCGGCGTGCCCTCGAGATCCGCCAGGGCATCGGCTACCGGGTCGGTACGGTGGTCAACCACCACAACATCGGCGACAGCCACCTCCGCCTGGGCGAGCCCGCCCGGGCCTACGCGGCCTTCAGCGAGAGCATGCGCCTGGCCCTGGACTCGGACTGGAAGCCCGGGATCACCATGAATACGCTCTTCCTGGGCTACCTCGACGCCGAGCGAGGCGACGCCAGCGGTCTCGAGCGCCTGTCCGACGCGATCCGAGACGCGCGACGCTCGGGGGATCTGGCCCTGGTGGCCACGGGCCAGTGGCTCCAGGCCCGCTGGCTGGCCCGCCAGGACCAACCCGAGCGAGCCCGGGAGGCCTTCGCCAAGGCCCTCGAGACCGCCGTCCGCAGCGGCGACAGCGGTCTCGAGCGCGAGCTATTGGCCGAGCGTGTCAAGGAGCTGGGCTCCTGAACCATCGGCTCACTCGGACAATAGACGCGCCAGGACAGTGATGATGGCGCCGGTGTCGGTGTCTCGTGGGAGCACCACGGCTCCGGAGTCCTGGAGCACCTGACGGGTCCCCTGACGCATCCCCGGAGGCACCAGCAGGATGGTGTTGCGCCACAACAGCGTGTTGGCTTCGGCCAGGCGACGCATCAGCCGCAGGCCGTAGCCCTCCGGGCGTGGGAAGCCCACGACCACTGCGGAGAAGCGGCCCTCCCCCACCTGCTGGAGCACAGCGCCCACGGTGTCTGAGGCCGCGGTGCCGAAGGAGGAGGCCAGGTGGCGCTCCAAGGCGCGCCGCAGCAGATCGTCTTCTTCGATGATCAGCACCGACGCGGCCTGATCGGAGACCGCTCCGCTGCCGGGCCGCGAAGCCGAGGCTCCCGCTGCCGGGAAGGCCATGTTCATGCGTGTGCCCGCACCCGGGGCCCCCTCGAGCTCCAGGTTGCCGCCCGCGGCCCGCAGCTCCTCGCGGCACAGCCCGAGCATGAGCGCCCCGATGCCAGGCTGGCGGGCGAGGTACGCGAGGTCACCCAGGCGGGAGCGCACGTCTACGCCGAAGCCCTCACCGTCATCGTGGATGGCCACGTGGACCCAGCCGTCACGGGCGCCCCCGGTGAGCACCAGGCAGCGGTTCTTGGCACGGCTGCGAGAGCAGCTGTCGGCGCCCGCCATCAGGGCCAGGCAGAAGGCGCGCAGCAGCGGCCCCCGGATGGCCCGCGCTGGCGGCAGGGTGCCCAGGCGGATCTCGACGGAGCAGCGCCCAGCCAGGCGGTGCCGCACCAGATCGAGGGCCGCGTCCAGCTCCCGCTCGAGGTGCACCGCCCGAGGAGCCTCCGCGGAGGCGTCCAGGAAGTGGCGAGCGTCGCGGGAGGTGCGCTGGAGCTGGTGCACGCCCTCGGCGAGCTCGTAGAGGTCCTCGCTGGCCGAGGTCTGCAGGCCGTCGAGGCCATGCTCGGCGGCGTAGGCCGTGAGCTGCTCGGTGCTGCGGCCTTCGGTGACCATGGCGGCCAGGCGACCCAGCACCTGCATGGAGCGAGCCAGCTGGTGGGTGCCGGGGACCAAGGCGGCCACCGCAGACTCGAGCCGGTGGACCACTCCCTCGGTGAAGGTGGCGTTCAGCGCGCCCTGCTTGGCGAAGAGCATCTCCTCGGCCAGGTTGGACTGCTCGGTGTGATCGTGGAGCATCAGCAGGCCGCCCTGGGTGCCACCGTCGGGCCCCCGAAGACCCACGGCCTCGAAGGAGGCCACCGCCACGGTGCCGTTGGGGCGAACCACCCGGACCTTGGCCTGCTGGAAGCGCCCCCGGGCTTGCAGGTGTGAGGCCACCACGGCCCAGTCCAGATCCTGGACCACCATCACTTCGTCGAGCACCCGCTTGCCCACAGCGCGAGCCGAGCCGCGGCCGCCGAGGCGCTCCGCGGCCTTGTTCCAGGTGAGCACGCAGCCCTGGGCGTCGGTGGTGACCAGGGCCACCAGACCGCTACGGGCGATCGCGTCGTGCAGCGGAGACGCGGCATCGTTGGCGTCGCCCTCGGCCTGCTCGTCGGCGGCCAGCGCAGGCGTTGCCGCGAAGGCCACCCCCACCGGCTGGCCCCGCATGTCGCGCACCGGGCCGGCCCGCAGCTGGCAACGCACCACGCCACCATCGGCGCGCTGCAGCTCCACCGCGCGCTCGATGCCTTCGGGCTCGAGGCTGTCGGTCAGCAGCTGCTCGGCCAGCTGGCTGGCCTCGGCGCCCACCAGCAGGTTGCAGAGGTTGTGCTCCATGACCTGCTCGGGCTCGTAGCCCAGCAGCGCGGTGGAGCCGCCACCCCAGAAGAGGATCGCGCCCTGACGATCCGTCACGAAGACCCCGTCGTGCAGGCGGCCGACGAGCTGGGCGAACATGCGCACCCAGCGCTCGATGCGCGTGCGCTCGGTGAG
>CAZHIK010000113.1:0-6919 GCA_964532635.1 uncultured Enterobacterales bacterium | reverse complement strand
ACGTAGGCGCCCTCGAGCCCGCGGGTGGCGAGCAAGTTCCAGCGCAGCAGGTTGCGGGTGCCGTCCCACGCGCCCACCGTCAGGTCCAGCTCTCGGGAGCCCTGGCCCGCCTCGAGCAGCTCGGCGAAGGCCGCCCGGGCCAGATCCACGGCGTCCTGGTCAGGCACGGCGGACGCCAACACACGATCCAGGTCACCGGCCTGGGTGGGGTCGTGGCCCAGCAGGCGTCGCATGGCGCTGTTGGCGTACAAGAGCCGACCGGGCTCTCCCACCAGGAACACCGGCGCACCGGCGTGCTCGAGGAGCAACGGCGCCAGCTCAGGCAGGCGGACATCGAAGGGAGCGTTTCCAGCGTCGGAGCTCGACATGGCAATTCCGCGGGTGTGAGCTAGGGGCGGCTCTTCCGCCCGGCATGCAGGAAGGGTTAACAGGCTCATCGCGGATGCCCACCCACGGCGGCTCCATGAAGGCCTTCATCACCGACACCTCCCTGCGCATCGCCCCCTTCGGCGAGCCAGCCCACGCCCTGCCCGTGCTGGGTGAGCCCCTTTCCTGCATCCAGGCCCGGGTGCTCGAAGGCGCTGGGCACACCGTGGTCGACCAGGTTCCTCAGGATGAGCCCTACCTGCTGCTCGGCTCCCGGACCTGGCTCACACCGCGCCTGCTCGAGCGCTTTCTGGACCGCGCCACCGGCGCCGAGCGGCACGGCGGCGTGCGCCTGAAGATCGAGCACAGCACATTCCAGAGGCTCACCGAGCCCCTGCAGCGCTTGCCCGAGCCCGGGGTACACGAGCTGGCCCTGCTGCCCGCGGGCGCTCCCCCGAGCTTCGAACCGCTCACCACGGTCACCGCCCACCTGGACCTGAGCGCCACGCCTTCCCCCGATCTGCACCCGGGGTTGTCATCGGCGGGCATGGACGAGCTGGTCCAGGGCGACGAGATGATCTACCAGATCGACCACTGGATCCATCTTCAGCACGTCAACGTGCTGGCCATGGCGGCCTGGGGACACGAGCAGCGACGCCTCTACACCGAAGGCCCCCTGATGCCGCGGCTCTGGCGCTGGATCAGCCTGGTGGCCAAGGCCCGTAGCCTCGATCCCTTCCGCATCGCCAGCAGCCTGGTCCACCGCGGGGAAGGCTGCGTGGTCCACCCCAGCGCCACCGTCGAAGCCTCGGCCCTGGGCGACGGCGTCGTGATCGGGCCCAACGCCGTGGTCCGGGGCTGCCTGGTGGGCCGGGGGACGCGCATCGACGATCACGCCAGCGTGGCCTTTTCGGTGCTGGGGGAAGACGTGCGCCTCACCCGCAGCGCCGAGGTCAACCTCAGCGTACTGATGGACGGTGCCCTGGTGTCCCGCTGTGGAGGCCTCCAGTCCTCGGTCATCGGGCGTCGAGCCTTCATAGCCCAGCACGCCATCGTCATGGACCGAAGCTTCGACCAGGAGATCCGAGTGGACCTCGACGGCGAGCGGGTCGGGAGCGGACGGGCGTTCCTGGGCGTGGCTGTCGGACACCGGGCCCGCGTGGGTGCCGGGGTGGTACTGGGCTATGGCGCCCAGATCCCCAACGATGCCACCGTGGTGCTCGACAGCGACCGCGTGCTCCGCCAGTGGCCAGCGGATAGCGACGGGTTGGTGCGTCAGTAAGAGCTAGCGGCGTGCCACCGGCTCGAGGCCGGCCCGGCTGGCGGGCACGATGCCCTTTTCGGTGATGATGCCGGCCACCAGCTCGGCGGGGGTGACGTCGAAGGCCGGATTGTGGCCCGCCGAGCCATCGGGAGTGGTGCGGACGCGCATGAAGCGACCCTCGTCGGACCAGCCCCAGGTCCAGCGCACTTCGTCCTGGTCGCGGCACTCGATGGGGATGTCGTCACCGTGGTCGCAGTCGGGATCGATGGTGGTGGTGGGTGCCGCCACATAGAACGGAATCCCGTTGGCCTTGGCCGCCAGGGCCGAGGTGTAGGTGCCGATCTTGTTGGCCACGTCGCCGTTGATGGCGATGCGGTCCGAGCCCACGACGACCAGGTCGACCTGGCCGGTGCGCATCATGTGCCCGGCAGCGTTGTCGGCGATCACGGCGTGGGACACGCCTTCTTGGCCCAGCTCCCAGGCGGTGAGGCGGGCGCCCTGGGAGCGGGGGCGCGTCTCGTCGACCCACACGTGGACCTTCCGGCCCGCCCGGTGGGCGGCGTAGATGGGCGACAGGGCGGAGCCCCAGTCCACAAACGCCAGCCAGCCGGCGTTGCAGTGGGTGCTGACCCGAGCCCCGTCGGGCACCACGGCCATGCCGTGCTCGCCGATGGCCTCGCAGCAGGCCGCGTCGTCGTCCGCGACCTCCTGTCCGGCGGCCCGGGCGGCTTCGCGAGCCGCGGCGATGTCGTCACCGCAGGACTCCACGGCCCGGAGCACCTGGTTGACGCCGTAGAAGAGGTTCTGGGCGGTGGGGCGGGTGGCCCGCATGGTGGTGGCGGCATCGGCGATGAAGTCGTGGAAGCCGATCTCGGGCGCTTCGAGCACCGCCTGCACCATGCCCAGGGCGCCGGTGGCACCGATCGCGCCAGCACCACGAGTGATCATGGTGGTGATGGCCCGGGCCGTCTCGCGGTAGGTGGGCATCTTCACGATCTCGAAGCGGTGGGGCAGCAGGGGCTGGTTGATCAGGGCCAGCTCGCGGCCCTCGAGCCACACGGTGCGGTAGTGCTTGCCATCGACGTTCATGGGGACCTCGGTGTGAGTGGTCCCGCCTAGTAATCATCTACGTCGGGATCCAGGTAGTCCTCGATGTCGATGGCGGTGGCGAAGCTGGCCTGGATGACCCGGTGGAGCATGGTGGCGGCCATGGCCTGGGCCGCCAGGTGCAGCGAGTCGTCCAGGGCGGCCTGCTCCGTCGTGTTCTGGGCGCTGGCGGTGGTGAGGAAGCCCTGGATCTCGATGTCGGCGCCGGGCAGCTTGATCGAGTCGATGGCGATGATGGTCTCGACCATGGGGAGCTGCTGGATGGCATCGTCACCGCTGGGCTCCTTGACCCGCGCGCGGACCGTGCCGCGGCAGACGAGGTCAGCTCGGGTGGCCGACTGGTGGCCGAAGTCGGTCCAGCGGAAGCCCGCGTCCTCCATGTAGCGACGCACCACCTCGTTGACCTGGGTGAGCCCCGTGTCGATGGAGGCCTGGTTGGTCCAGCGGAAGCTGACCTCACGGTACTTGCTCATGCGGGACCGGCCGCGGTCCGTGACCGTGTACTGGCGGTAGACCTCGGCCAGCTTCTCCAAGCGGAACTTCACATCTCGCTGCCGCGCGACCGCGATCAGGGCCCGCTCGAGGCGCTCAGCGTCGCTCTTGGCGTCGGAGCGGTGCGCATCGAGGATGGCCGAGGCCAGCGCCAGGTTGCCGCGGATGGGCGGCAGGACCGCGGTGTGCTCGAGCCGCTCGGCCTCGCTGAGGCAGGCCTTCCAGATCCCGACGATGCGCTCCACGTCCTCTCCGGCCTCGAGCTCGGTGCGTCGGCACAGGGCGTAGTGGGCCTCGGCGGGGTCGCCGTAGTGATCGTACATGCCCGCGTGGGCGATGACGGAGCTGATCAGGAGCGTGGTGAGGGTCATGGGCTGGATCCTCGGTCTTCCGGGGGTTGCTCGTCGGTCTTGTCACGATCCTGCAGGTACCAGGGCGTGCTGTCCAGCCCCCTGCGCTTGCGCTCGGCGCTCCTGAAGCGCAGCCAGCCCCGGTACTCATGGCGCCACCACTGGTCCAGGGTGATGTGCTGGATGCGTCCTTCGAGCAAGGGTTGGTAGTGCTCGGCGCCGATGATCTCGTCCCGGACCCAGTCGCGCACCTCGAAGCGCTCCCCATCCCAGTGCACGTACTGGGTGGAGCGGAAGGTCCACGAGCCCGTGTTCACGAACCAGCGGCCCGGGGCCACCTCGACCTGCCCAGGCATGTGCGAGTGGCCGCAGACCAGCACCCGGTGCGGGCCTTGCTGGAGATGGCGCAGGATCTGAGGCCACAGGTCCATGGGGTTTCCGAGCTGTGCCTGAATCCAATACCGGAGGTAGGCCTCGTATTCCTGCCCTCGCCGGGGAAGGCCGAGCCCGGCCAGCACGCCGTACAGCACCCTCATCACCCAGGTCCAGTGCCACGCGAACCACCAGGACAGCCGCCCGGCCACGGTGTAGAAGTCCTCGAGGGGCAGGCGGATCCAGGTGCCGAAGAAGCGCTCGATCTGGTGGTGGATGGTCGTGGCGACCCCGGACTCCCGTAGGTTGTTGGCGATGTAGGGATCGAGCTGGTGGCCGTGCACCAGCAGGATGTCGTCCCCCAGCTCCGCCGCTGAGCAGACGTCCCAGCGGAGCAGGTCCCGGTACAGGGCCATGTCGTAGTCGTGGTTGCCCCAGATGTAGGTGACACCACCCTCGCCGGCCATGGACGACAGACAGCGCAGCACCTCACCGTGGGCGCGCAGCACGCGGGTGAAGCTGCCGGCCTGGGAGAAGTCGATGATGTCGCCGGCGATGACCAGGTGAGCACCCTCGGCGCGCACCTTCTCGAGCAGGTCCAGCAGGTCCCGGTCCTTGCCCACGAAGGCGTCCGAGCGGGTGCCGTCCCCGAGATGCACGTCGGACAGGACGTAGAGTGGCTCGTCCCTCGGGAGCTCAACCGTGCGTGAGGGGGCGGGCCGGCGGGCCCAAGGGAAGGCGTCCATGCGGCTCTCTCCGCGGAGCATCATAGCTCGAGTCGGCGGACGAGGTGGGAGCGCCGTGGCCACTTGGCCACCATGGGCTCCCCGAGATAGCTCCGGGGCCATGAAGCGAGAGCTCGCCGGTGGTCGCGTCGTGTTCCTGGGGTCGTTCCCCAGGGAGGTCCCCGTGGTGGGCCTCCCCGAGGTGGCCGTGGCCGGGCGCTCCAACGTGGGCAAGAGCTCCTGCCTCAACCGCCTTGTGGGGGTGCGCCAGGCCGCGCGGGTGTCCAGCACACCGGGGCGCACCCAGGCCATCAACCTCTTCCGGGTCCAGCAGCGCTACGTGCTGGCAGACCTCCCCGGCTACGGCTTCGCCAAGGTCCCCGAGGCCGTCCAGGCTGGCTGGAAGGGTCTGGTGGAGGACTACCTGGCCGGCGACCGCGACATCCGCCTGATGCTCCTGCTGATCGATCCGCGGCGGGACGCCGGCGGCATGGACGCCGACCTGCTCTGGTCGCTGCGGGCCGCCCGCCTGCCCGTGCTGGTGGTGGCCACCAAGATGGACAAGCTCAAGCCCCAGAAGGGCCGCGCCGCCCTACGGCGCCTGGCCCGGGACTACCACCTGGCCAAGCACGAGCTGGTGGGTTTCTCGGCGCTGAAGGGCACCGGCCTCGAGGCCCTGCACAAGGCCATCGACGCCGCGGTGCGCTAGGCACTGATGCCCAGAAACGCTTCCACTCGAGTCGAGCTTCCGAGTGGACCGATGTCGGTGGTCCGAGGGCTACGGTCGGCGCAGCCGACGCCTAGTACGAGGTGCCGGGCACGACCACGAGGATGACGTAGCTGTCCAGCAGGGTGCTGCCGTCGCCCAGCACGTTCAGGGTGAGGCTGTAGAGCTGGTCTTCGGTGGTGGCCGCCACCACGCCGCGGAACTCGAGGGTGAAGTCGAGGCCGTCGGTGACGGTGTCGGGATCGATGTTCTCGTAGTACTCGGGATCGATGCCGGTGACGAAGCCGTAGTCGTCGCCTTCGATCTGCAGCTCCACCCGCTCGAAGACCACCGAGTCCACCAGCTGCTGCACCGCGGTGATGACGTTGTTGCGGAAGTCGGGGTTGGAGGAGCCGCCCCAGGACTGGACCAGTTCGTCGTCGGCGGAGCCGTCACCGTCGAGATCGGCGTAGGAGCCCGTGGCCTGGGCCAGCGCGATCATCTGGTTGTACGGGGTGGAGGTGTAGGAGTTGACATGCACGCCGATGACGTAGCCGCCCAGGTTGGCCAGCTCGGTGATGACGTCGGTGGAGCCGGCGTCGATGGGGCAACCGCCCGGAGTGGGGTAGGCGCCGTAGCCGCCGATGTTGTCGGGATCACGCAGGTCGTAGTCGGTGGCGTAGATCAGGATGGCCAGGGCGTAGTCCCGGAAGCCGAAGCCGCCTCGGGTGCCCCCATCGGGGGTGGAGCTGTCGTACCACTCACCTCCGGTGCCGCCGAAGGGATCGGAGGAGGAGGCCAGGAAGGGGTAGACGTCGGCGCTCGAGGTGAAGGAACCGTCGCAGCTCATGTCGTAGCCCGCGCCGGTGATGCCCTGGTAGAGCGCTTCGATGGAGGACTCGGGGCCGTCGGCGCCGCTGTGGTTGGGGCAGGCGTTGAGCGCGGTCTGCACCATCGAGGTGTCGGTGGTCATCTGCTGGTGGAGGATGAACGGACGGTCGCTGCCCGAGCCGTAGCCGCAGCAGCAGTAGTCATCGAAGGTGGCGAAGCCGTAGGCCATGTCCTCGATGACGGTCTCGAGGCCGGTGACGATGTTGCCGAACTCGCTGGCCATAGCGTTGGCCGTGGAGCCCATGGAGCCGGTGGTGTCGATCAGGAAGCCGACGTCGCCCATCTGGATGGCCAGGTCGAACTCGAAGTCCTCTTCCACCTGGGTGCGCTCGGGCACCTCGACGTACACACCCTCGACGGTGCTGGTGGGGTCAAGGGGATCGGTCTCGGCCAGCACCTCGGCGCCGTCGCTCTGGCCGTCACCGTCGGAGTCGGGGTCGTAAGGGTCGGTGCCGTAGGTGGTCTGCTCCTCGATGTCGGACAGCCCGTCGCCGTCCGAGTCGAGGTCTTGGGAGTCGTACAGCCCGTCGCCGTCGGTGTCGCGGGGCTCGGAGGTGCCGTCGGACACCCCGCCCTCGTAGGAGTCGGGGGTGCCGTCGTTGTCGGAGTCTTCGTCGAGATAGTCCGGCGTGCCGTCACCGTCGGT